>DATJVC010000010.1 GCA_035501935.1 Gammaproteobacteria bacterium
GTCAGTCGCGACGCAGGCGATCGGAAATTGCAATAGGTGTCGGGTAGCGCATTACGATCAGGTAGGTCGAGATAATAAACGTCACCAGCGTCGCCATCTCGATGATCTGGGATATTTTGTCGTCGATCACGTTCGTCTTGAGCGCCACCACCGCAATCAAGAGTGAAAACTCGCTGATCTGACCCAGCCGCACACCGATCTCCAGCGATACGCGCGGCTTCTCCCCGGCCCGCGACAACAGCCAGCGGAAAACGAAAGGCTTGGAGAGCAGCGCCAACGCCGCGATCAGCATGGCGGGAAGTGCGACCTCCCGGAGCACCGACAGATCGAAATTGGCGCCGAGTGAGAAAAAGAACAACACCAGAAAGAAATCTCGCAGCGGTTTCAGGCTCTCGGCGATGAACAGCGCCACGGGACTGGCTGCCAGCGCCACGCCCGCCACGAAGGCGCCGATCTCGTGGGACAACCCCAAAACCTTGCTCAACTCCGCGAGACCCAGGCACCAGGCGATGACCAGCAGGAACACATATTCATGGATGCGGTCGAAGCGCGCGATCAGTTTTTCCACTATAAAATGCTCGAGCAGAGACGCGACGAGGATCAGCGCCGCGAGCGAGAGCACCAGCAGGCCGACATGCACGAAAAGGCTGCCGCCCTGACCGTAGCCCTGCAACAGCAGCAGCATCAGGATGGCGATGAGGTCCTGCAATAACAGGATGCTTATGACCACCTGCCCCATGCGCTGGTGGTGCAGGGTCGTGGTCGGCACCAGTTTCAGGCCGATGATGGTGCTGGAGAACATCATGACTGCGCCGATTACCGCGGCGGGAAGCATGCCGTAACCCAACGCCGCTGCGATCAGAAAGCCCGGAATCGCGAAAATCCCGGAACTGGCCAGCGTCACCCACACCGCTTCGCGAAACATCTTCACCAGCTGGTCGGTCGGCATGTTCAGCCCCAGCAGATACAGCAGGAAGATGATGCCGATGTGGGAGACCTCACCGATCCACGCCGGGTCGGCCACCCATTTGAGTCCCCACGGTCCCAGCACCACGCCCATGAGGATGTAGGCCACCAACATGGCCTGGCGCGCGTACAGCGCGGCGGTCGCCGCCACCGCCGCACCGGCGAAGATTAGAAAAATGGAAAAAACCACCGAGCCTTCCGGCATGCGCCATCTCCTTGTCCGTGTCGGCTATTTCACCTCATCCGATTCGGCGGCACTCTTCTTGAGCGAAACGATAGGAAAATAAGTGCCGAGCAACTCGCGTTTCCACCAATGACCGGTTTCCCGACGCTCCTCATAGCTGGTGAAGTGATAGTCATACAACAGCGCCCGGATGTAGCGCGGCGGCGAATCCGGAAATGGATTGCGCTCGAAGAGCGCCGTCACTGGCGGTGAATTCTCCAGCAGCCGCTGCAACAGGTGTCCGAACCACCACTCCGAGCGCGGATCGCCGAGCGCCGCGAACCACATCTGCCAGTCCAGGCGCGGCTGGTGCGGAAAGTTCCACAATGGCCGCCGGTTCAAGGCGCTGGGCTTGTACTTGAATTCGTATTCGGCCCAGCGCAATTGGTTGTTGGAACCTTCAATGACGATCTCCGGCCGCCGCGTCGTCATGTTGGCGAAGAGGCCGTAGGGACTGACGATGAAGTACGACACAAAGAAATCACGGAATTCCGCCAGCGGTTCCGGCGGACGGTGGCGCGTCAACTGCGACTCGATCACGATGAGCCCGAGGCTCACCAGCAGAACAGCGAGAACACCGTGCATCCAAGCCACGGCTTTCGATCGCACGCGAACGATGCAAGGCGCGCGGATATTGAACGCCTGATCATCAAACAGCGAGACGCACAGCAGCATGACCAGCAGGTTGAAGAAGTTGTAATTGCCGGTGAGCAGGATGAATGTCTCGAAGCTGAGGATGCACCACGCCGCCAGCATGCGCGGCCGCCGCGGCAGGAAGATTAGAAAGACAAGCACAAGTTCGACCAGCAATGTCATGACCACACCGGCCTCAAGCAACCACGATGGCGATTGATGGGCGTACCAGGCCAGCGGCGTCGGCAACGGTTGCGTCTCGAAGTGATAATTGAGCGCTGTCAGATTCCGCCAGGTGACGTCGCCGCTCGTGATCTTCGCCGCACCGGCGAGGAACATGAAGCGGAAGGTCAGCCACCGAAACAGCCACACAATGACCGGCGATCCACCGGGCAGGAAGATGCCGAGAAAGCCGGCCTCGAGCAGCAGCATGTCCCACTGGAAGGTCATGAATACCTGGCCGGCGTGCGTCAGCGACAGATACAGCGCGTACAACAAAATCAGCATCGCACGCTGCCAGAACCCGACTGTAAGCAGTACGCTCGCCAGCACGCCGGTCCAGCATACGGCGTGCAATGCGGCATCGCTGGCGTCGAACCAGAACACATTCGGAACGACGAAGTAGGCCCGCGTACCGAGATGTTCATGCAACAGCGACAAATATGTTTGCAGCGGCAGGATGCCGCGCGCGCCGATCAGCCCCTCGACCTGCACGGCGTAGGAGGCAAAGGCAAACAGATAAATGAGACCCAGCCCGCGCAGCAGCAGCCAGGTGACGCGCGTGTGCGTCTCCGGCACACGCTCGCGGCCCCACAGCCAGCGGCTCAGCCAGTGAGCAGCCACCCGCCGCTGCGCCACGAAGTTGTAGCAGCACTCGCTGAACCAGGCATACAAAGGAACGCGCCGGTACAGCCACCACCAGAAACCACGCCCAGCGTGAACCAACACCAGATAAGCTGCCGCCGCGCCCTTGTATGTCTTGCCATCCGCCGCGACGAAATAAATCGCGCGACGGAATTCTTCGATTGAAATATGGGGAAACTCATGACCGACTTCCTGATAAGAGGCGTAACGGACCACCTCACCCGTCAGCCGCTGCCAATAACGCACCCAGTAGACGCAGAAACCGCAGTCGCCGTCATAGATCAACAGTGGCCGTGCGGATGCGGTCATGACTCTCCCTACGCCATTGGGCCAGATTTGTCGCGGGACATTTTAAATTGGTGGGCCGTGTAGGAGTCGAACCTACGACCTACTGATTAAGAGTCAGCTGCTCTACCAACTGAGCTAACGGCCCATTGTTTTAATCGCTGACCGGGCCTCCTGCCCGGCAGCTCCGCGGCGTGGCCGGAGTGAATCCACCCACGCCTCCGCGCCGGCTGCGCCGTCGCGTTCGCACGTCCTGTGCTCAATACCCCGGCTATCTTGCGTTCGCCAGTGACAGCGCCGATGGCAAAAATATGGGGTGACCGATGGGGATCGAACCCACGACAACCGGAATCACAATCCGGGGCTCTACCAACTGAGCTACGGTCACCGTAGTCATAATGTTATGGCGCGCCTGGCAGGAGTCGAACCTGCGACCACCGGCTTAGAAGGCCGGTGCTCTATCCATCTGAGCTACAGGCGCGTTCAATCATTCCAGTGTAGCCCAGGGGTTGCATCCATCCCTGGAACAGGTTCCCGGCCTCGACCTCCGTGTCTCGGCGCTCGGCGGGCCGAACATTCACTGGATGTTCGGCCCAACCCCGCCTCGCCCATCTGAGCTACAGGCGCATTCTTCACTCCGGACTGTAACTCGATGCCTTCGCACACACAAAATTGGTCGGGGCAGAGGGATTCGAACCCCCGACAACCTGCTCCCAAAGCAGGTGCGCTACCAGGCTGCGCTATGCCCCGTTCACGATATTGTACTAGGGGTTACGCACGGAGGGCAGGCATGATACGCACCACCCCCAAGAGCGTCAATTCCGCCGCCACGTTGTGCCGGACGGCCCGTCTTCGAGGGTAATGCCCTGCCCGGTCAGTAGATCGCGGATGCGATCGGACTCCTTCCAATCCTTGCGTTTGCGGGCCTCGGTGCGTTCCGCGACCAACTTGTCGATATTTTCCTGCGTCAGTTCCCCGGTGCCATAGTGTAATAAACGTGCATTGCCGTGCAGAAAGGCGGTGGGTTCCTGTGTCAGCAGGCCCAGCACGCCGGCCAATGCCTTCAACTGCCCCGCCGCCTGTGCGTTGCCCCGATTGGCCTCCGCGGCGAGATCGAACAGCACGGCGCAGGCCTCCGGCGTGTTGAAGTCATCGTCCATCGCCGCGCGGAAACGCTGCGCCGGCGGCTCATCCCAATCGAGCGGAACGGCGGCGGGAGGCGTGTTTTTGAGCGCGGTGTAGAGACGCGTCAGCGCGCTTTTGGCGTCGTCCAGATGCACATCCGAATAATTCAGCGGACTGCGGTAGTGCGCGCGCAGGATGAAAAACCGCACCACTTCGGCGTCGTATTTCTTCAATATCTCGCGCACGGTGAAGAAGTTGCCGAGCGATTTCGACATCTTCTCGTCGGCCACGCGCACGAAGCCGTTGTGCATCCAGCAGTTCACGAACGGCTTGCCGCTCGCGCCCTCGGATTGGGCGATTTCGTTTTCATGATGCGGGAACTGGAGATCGACGCCCCCACCATGAATGTCAAAATGCTCGCCCAGCAGCGTGCTCGACATGGCCGAACATTCAATGTGCCATCCCGGCCGGCCGCCGCCCCACGGCGAATCCCACGCGGGTTCACCCGCCTTCGAGTGCTTCCACAACACGAAGTCCAACGGATCACGCTTGCTGGAACTGACCTCCACGCGCTCCCCGGCGCGCAATTCGTCCAGTGATTTGCCTGACAATTTGCCGTAACCGGCGAAATCGCGTACCGAATAATTCACGTCACCGTCGGTGGCGCGGTAAGCCAGCTTGTTTTTCTCCAGACGCGAAATCATTTCCAGCATCTGTGGCACATACTGGGTCGCGCGCGGTTCGTGATCGGGCTTGAGGACGCCCAAGGCAGCCGTGTCCTCATCCATGGCCTGAATATAACGCGCAGTCAGCGCCTCGATGCTCTCGCCGTTCTCGACGGCGCGCTTGATGATCTTGTCGTCGATGTCCGTGATATTGCGCACATAGGTGACTTTGTAGCCTCGCGCGCGCAGCCACCGCGTCACCATGTCGAACACCACCATGACCCGGGCGTGGCCCAAGTGGCAGTAGTCATATACCGTCATGCCGCAGACGTACATCCGCACCTGGCCCAGCGTGATCGGCTTGAACGTTTCCTTTTTGCCGGTCAGCGTGTTGTAGATGTGCAAACTTTCCGTATCCTGTTTCAACACAGTACTTGCTCCAAACGTTGCCGGATGCGTTTCGTCCCCATCAAGTTGAAAAGCGCAACTAGTGCCGGTCCATCAAGGCGGCCCGTAAATGCTGCGCGCAAAGGTGCAAAGAGTTTTTTACCCCTCAGTGGCGTTACCGATTCCAGCTTGCGTATGAACTCAAGATAGTCTTCGCCAGACGACCCCAAAATCTCAAGTGCCTGGCGAAATATTGTTTTATCAACCGTCTGCATAAGCGTGGTGGCGGCGTTATCCATCACTATTGAGTCTTTATAAAGAATGGATGCCCAATCGCGCGCGTCTGATGGAAATAAAATGTTGCCACTGACACCGTGAATGAATTGCTTCAAGCATTCAGCTGGTACAAATGCCCGCGTGTCTGAATCTAGCCAATCGATCAAGGTTTTTTCTTCGGCCTTGAGTATAGCTTCGCGCTGCCAGTGCTCGAACTGCCGCTCATCGAAGTGCGCCGGAGCCGCACCGAGGTGCTTGAGTTCAAACTGCGCGGCCAGTTCGCCGGGCGTCATTGTCGCCGTATTGGCATAGGAGTGCCCCAGCCGCGCCAGGCCGTTCAGCACCGCCGCCGGCAGGTAGCCCTGCGCACGCAGGTCCTCAATCGAGGCGCTGCCGTGGCGCTTGGACAACGGCGCGCCGTCGGCGCCTACGATCAGATTCACATGGCCATAAGAGGGCGCGTGCAGTTTCAACGCCTGCAACAACAACAACTGACGCGGCGTGTTGCTCAAGTGATCATTGCCGCGCAATACATGCGTGATGCCCATCAGTGCATCGTCCACCGCGTTGCTGAAAAAAAACGCCGCGCTGCCGTCCGCCCGGCGGATGACGAAATCGCCGATGTCATCGGTCACGAACCGCTGCGGGCCGCCCACCAGATCGTCGAATTCGACGCTGACGCCTGCGGGCACGCGGAACCGCCAGGTGTGCGCCTCGCCCTTTGCGCGCCGCGCCTGCGATTCTGCCGCTGTCAGTTTGGCGCACGTGCCGGCATATCGCGGCGGTCTGCCCGCCGCCAGTTGTGTCTTGCGCTGAATGGCGAGCGTCTCCGCTGAACAAAAGCAGGGATAGACTGCGCCGGCCTCGGCCAGGCGCCGGAATTGTTCGTCATAGATCGCGCCGCGTTCGGATTGATGGTAGGGCGCGTGCGGGCCGCCATGCCCGGGCCCTTCGTCCCACTCCAAACCCAGCCAGTGAAGATCATCGATGATGCCCTGAATCGATGAGCCGCTGCTGCGGGTTTGATCGGTATCCTCGATGCGCAACAAAAAGACGCCGCCCAGCTTGCGCGCCAGCAGCCAGTTGAACAGGGCGGTGCGCGCATTGCCGAGGTGCAAATCCCCGGTGGGACTGGGTGCGAATCGGGTCTTCACTGTCTCGCCGGACATAGGGCGCGCATGTTACAGTAACCCCACTTTCCCCTCAAAAGAATCGGCGATGTTTCCCATGTTTAATACCGTGCTTTTGCGGTCGTGGTTGATGCGGTTGGCGGTGGCGCTGGTGATGACGGTGGCGATATGCGAAGCGGCCTATGCCGCCGCAGCGCCGCGCGTGCGCCTGCAGACCTCCATGGGCGACATCATTGTCGAACTGTACCCGGACCAGGCGCCCAAAAGCGTGGCGAATTTTCTGGCCTACGTGAAGTCCGGCTTTTACGACGGCACCATTTTCCATCGCGTCATCGACGGTTTCATGATCCAGGGCGGCGGCTTTACCGCCGATTTTGAAGAAAAGAAAACCCGGGCGCCCATCGAGAACGAGGCCGGCAATGGCCTGCAAAACACGCGCGGCACCATTGCCATGGCGCGCACTTCCGACCCGCATTCCGCCAGCGCACAGTTCTTCATCAACGTCGCGGACAACGCCTTCCTGAACCATACCGCCGACACCGAACAGGGCTGGGGTTATTGCGTCTTCGGCAGGGTGGTGGAAGGCATGGATACGGTGGACAAGATTCGCAAGGTGCCGACCGGCGATCGGGGCCCCTTTGGCGACGTACCGCAAACCGCCGTGCTCATCAACAAGGCGGCATTAATCACAACGGAGGTGGCGAAACCATGAAGGCGAAGCTGCAAACGAGTCTGGGCGACATCCTCATCGAACTTTATCCGGACAAGGCGCCGCTCACCGTCAGGAATTTCATCGACTACGTCAACGCCGGCCACTATGACGGCACCATATTTCACCGCGTCATCGACGGCTTCATGATCCAGGGCGGCGGTTACCTGCCGGGACTGAAACAGAAAAACACCCGGCCGCCGGTGCAGAACGAGGCCAACAACGGCCTCAGCAACAAGTCGGGCACCATTGCCATGGCGCGCACCAACGACCCGCATTCCGCCAGCGCGCAGTTCTTCATCAACGTCAACGACAATCCATTCCTCGATCACAAGGCCACGACCGCGCAGGGCTGGGGTTATTGCGTCTTCGGCAGGGTGGTCACGGGCATGGACGTCGTCAACGAGATCAAGGAAGTGGACACCGGGCACAAGGGCGGCATGGCCGATGTCCCCAGGGAGGATGTCGTGATCAACAAAGCCAGCATCGAGAAAGCCTGAGCCGTCACTTCTTCGCGTCGTGATCATATGGCGACGCTGTTCATTTCCGATTTGCATCTCTCCGCGCACCGTCCGGAAAAGCTGGCGTTGTTCCGTGAACTGCTGCAGTGGGCCGCGGGCCGCGTGGACGCGTTGTATATCCTGGGCGACCTGTTCGAGGTCTGGGTGGGCGATGATGACAACACGCCGCCCTATCCCGACATCATCGCCGCGCTGCGTACCGTCAGCATTGCCAGCACGCCGTTATATGTGATGCGCGGCAACCGCGACTTCCTGATGGGCGCGCGGTTCGAGATGCTGACCGGCGGCCGGTTGCTGCCCGATCCTTATGTCACGGAGTTTTATGGGCAGCGGGTACTGCTCATGCACGGTGATCTGCTGTGCACGCATGATCGGGATTACCAGAATTTCCGTCGCAAGGTGCGCAATCCGCGCTGGCAGCGGCGTTTTCTGTCACTGCCGTTGTTCCTGCGCAAACTGTCGGGAAAATGCGCGCGCCTGCGCAGCCGGCTGGCCCTGCGCCATAAGCCGGCATATATCATGGATGTTGATGCCACAGCCGTTGAACGCAGCATGCGCGAGCATGGCGTGCGACTGCTCATCCACGGTCACACCCATCGTCCGGCGGTGCACAACCTGACGATCGATGGACAGCCGGCGCTGCGCGTGGTGCTTGGCGACTGGTACGAGCAGGACTCCGCCCTTTTGCTGGACGCGGGTGATCCGCAATTAATGCGCGTCACCGACTGCCTGCGCCGTTTGGGTATGCCTTCCAAATCAGCTTAGAAGGCGCCGTCTATGCGTCATAGAGGCATTGATAAGCGCAGCCTTGTTGCCCTCGCCATCCTTCCCTCGCTGGCGCTCGGGCTGCTGAACGACCTCTATCTTGAATCGCTGTATCAGCACAACGTCGCCTGGTTCTGGGCGGCGGATTTCACCCAGTTTGTGATTGTGCCGGCATTGATGGCGTTTTTTCTCCTCAAGGCCGGGTCGATTACGCCCCGCGATTATGGCTTCCGTCCATTTGCTCCAGGGATGCGGATCGTCGAAGTCGCGGGCTTGTGCCTGCTGACGTGCGCCGTGTTCTGGTTGTCTTATGAACCGGTGAAACATATTGCGTATTCGTTGTTTCGTTCCCATCCCGAGACGTTTGGATACGACTCGGTGATTCCTCAACCACTTTTATTGAAGATTCCCGTCGTGCTGTATTTCTCGCTGACGGCGGCATTTGTCGAGGAGGCGGTATTCCGCGGCCTCCCCTGGCTTTATTTTTCACAATTCAATTCCGGCCGGCGCAGGGCGGCGGTTTACGTGGTCTCGACAGCTTTGCTCTTCTCCGCGATCCACTCCGAACAGGGATTGCCCGGAATGCTGGCGGCTTTCACCCTGGGCGTGGCAGCCGCTATGATGTATGCAAAGATTCAAAACCTGTGGCCGTTTGTCGCCGCCCATTTCGTTACCGACCTCATCAGCTTCTGGTGAAAAATCATGCTTGAACTCCGGCCCACTTGCGAAAACTGCAACAAGACGCTTCCGCCCGAATCCACCGAGGCGATGATTTGCACGTTCGAATGCACCTTTTGCAGAAAATGCACCGAGGACGTGCTGCACAACGTCTGCCCGAATTGCGGGGGCGGCTTTTCGCCGCGGCCGATACGGCCGAAGAAAAACTGGAAGGGCGACAATTTCCTGGGTAAATACCCGCCCTCCCGGACTGTGAAACACCGGCCGGTCAACGCCGCCGATCACGAAAAATTTTCTACCGGAATTAAACCGATCGCCCCCGCCGATCGATAGCATGAACCGGGTTCGACTTGTGAAACGGCGCGCCATGAAACTTGCCTCGCTTCTCTCTCATTGCGTCTGGGTATGCGTCCCCTTGATTTTGTGGAATGCGGCAAACGCCGATACTCATCAAAACCTCCAGCTCGTCGGGCCCGGGACTCAAAAAACCATCTCGCTCGCCGAACTGCGCAAGAATCTCAAAACCGTCTCCGTCACCCTGGATGATCCGGTTTATCAAAAGGAAAAAACTTTTGACGGCTTCGAGCTGCAAGAGGTCCTCGGTCTCCTGGGCCCTTCCACCGAGGGAGTGGATGAGATCGTATTTCAATCAACCGACGGCTACGCCCCCAGCCTGCCCATGTCAAAAGCCCTGGCTCATGGCGCGATCCTCGCGTATCAGGAACACGGCAATCCCAGAAAATGGGACAAAATCCGGCAAGGCAAGGCGTGGCTCTCGCCCGCTCCGTTCTATCTGGTATGGAAGGAAGGAAAAGAATTGGGTGAGGAGTTTCCGTGGCCTTACCAACTCATCAAAATCGAGCTCGTCAAATTTTCGAGTAAATTCGCCAAACTCTATCCGGCCGAAGCCAAAAATGACTCGGCGGTCATGCGCGGGTTCGTGGATTTCAAAACCAACTGTATGCGTTGTCACTCGATCAATCTCGAAGGCGGCGATCTCGCGCCTGAACTCAATATCCCCCAAAACGTCACTGAATACTGGAGTCGCGATACCCTCAAAAATTTTATCGCCAACCCGGGGGCTTTTCGCGCCAAAAGCAAAATGCCTCCATTCGAAGACGTGCTCAAATCCGGTGGGATCGACGACATCCTTGAGTATCTGGACTACATGAAAGTGCACAAATCCCGATAACGGCGTGAAGGGCGAGAACCCGGGAGGTTGCATGTCAGTAAATGGGGATTTCCGAGCCCGGGCAACACAGTGATGCCGAGCGCACGTTTTACTAACGGATACCGGCGAGCGTGATTAACGCCAGCATGGTGAGCCAGACAAGGAAGGTGCGACCCACCAGTCCGCGGATTTCGTCGATCCAGTGGCCTTCTTCCTCGGGCGTCAGCGGCGCGGCGGGCGGCGTGAACTGCATGGCGCCCAAACCGGCGGCGCGAATCAGATTGTCATTTTCGTAGAAGTTCAGCGTGCGGCGAAACTGCCAGGCCTCGAGCGCGTGCGTCAGGCTGCCGCCCAGCGCAAAGCCGAGCGCAAACAGCCGCGCCGGTACCCAGTTGAGGATGTCATGCAGCCGCTCCGCCGCCGCCGTGTAGTCCGCGGCGCGCGTGTTGCGGGACGCCCGCAACTCGGTCGCCAACCGGTAGAACAGGGCGCCGACCGGGCCCAGCACCGTGAACCAGAAGAAGACCGCGAACAGGCTGTCATTGGCGGCTACCAGCACGGCCTCCAGCACCCGCATGATGCGCTGCGGTGTCTTCTCCACTCCGGCCTCACCGGTCAATTCGGCGGTCACCTGCGCCAGCCGTTCGGCGTCCTGTGCCAGCACGGCCTGGCGGTAGGTCTCCAGTTCCCGCGGCAGGTCAAGCGGCCCCAGGCAGTAGAGCAGCACCACCACCGCCACGATATAAGTCCCCACCGAATTTGCGCCCATGAACGCCAGCAACAGTCCCAGCACGGCAATCGGCGGAGCCAGTGTGATCACCACCCCCAGACTGTCATGCCCGCCCGGCAGCCGGGCCAGCCAGTGCTGCAGCCCATCGGCGTAGCGGTGGAACCCGCCCCACTGGCGCAAGTGCTCCAGCGGACCCAGGTGCTGCTCAATGAGAATACAGACGAGGATGATGATGAGTGTCATGCGATTCCCTTGCGCCTATGGTGCTATGTTACCTGCAACAGCAACTCCCGGAAACGCCGCCAGTCAAAACCGGTGCCAGGGTCGGTCTTGCGCCCGGGCGCGACGTCGCTATGGCCCACGATGCGATCCTCCCCGATTGCCGGCCACTGCCGCATTAAAATACGGCAAACCCCCGCCAACCTGGCATATTGGGCGTCGGTATACGCATCGGTATCCGTACCCTCCAGTTCAATACCGATGGAATAGTCATTGCAACCTTCGCGGCCACGAAACACCGAGGCGCCCGCATGCCAGGCCCGGCGGTGAAACGGCACGTACTGGGTCATGTCGCCCTCGCGGCGGATGAGCACATGCGCCGAAACCCGCAGTCCCGCGAGCGTGGTGAAATACGGATGTTCATCCGATGACAATTGATTGGTGAATAACTGATCGATGTACGGCCCGCCGTATTTTCCCGGCGGCAGACTGATGCCGTGGATGACCAGAAGATCGATGGCCACGCCCGGCGGCCGATCGTCACAATTCGGCGACTGCAGGTAGCGCACGCCCGCCAGCAGGCCGGTGGCCGGATCGACTGGGGGGGACATAGGGCTTGTCATGCGCGCATGTTCCGATAGGCTAGTGAAAGCTTAACTTAAAACCCGGACTTTTTTATGGATCACGCCCCCCCCCTGCCGCCCGACCAGGTCATCGAGGCCGCGGTGCGCGCCGCGCTGACGGAGGACGTCGGCAGCGGCGACGTCACTGCCATCCTCATCCCGGCGGCGACGCAGGCACAGGCGCAGGTGATCACGCGCGAACCGGCGGTACTCTGCGGCGGCGCCTGGTTTGACGAGGTCTTTCGCCAGCTCGATACCCGCGTGCGCGTCGAATGGCAGGCGCACGACGGCGATGATGTACGCGCCGATCAAGTGCTGTGCCGGCTGCACGGGCCGGCGCGCGCGCTCCTGACCGGTGAGCGCACGGCGCTGAACTTCCTGCAGACGTTATGCGGCACGGCCACGGTGACGCGGCGTTACGCCCGCCTGCTGACGGACAGCAAAACGCAACTGCTGGACACGCGCAAGACCGTGCCCGGCCTGCGCGCGGCGCAGAAGTACGCCGTGCGCTGCGGCGGCGGACGCAACCACCGTCTGGGGTTGTACGACGGCGTGCTCATCAAGGAAAACCACATCAAGGCGGCGGGTTCGATCGCCGCCGCGGTGCAAGCCGCCCGGCAGCGCCACCCACGGCTGCCCATCGAAGTGGAGGTGGAATCGCTGGCTGAACTCACCGAAGCCGTGCAGAGCGGCGCCGACATCGCGCTTCTCGATAATTTCTCCGTGCCGATGATGCGGGAGGCGGTCAAACTGGCCGCCGGACGGCTGAAGCTGGAAGCCTCCGGCGGCCTGGACGAACGGAAATTGCCAGAGGTTGCGCAAACCGGTGTGGATTACATCTCCGCGGGCAGCCTGACCAAGCACGTGCACGCCATCGACCTTTCGATGCGGTTTCTATAATCGACTCTTGACGATCTGGTAGATCTGCTCGGTCAGCGCATCGCTGCCCTTGAGTATGCCTTCCAGCTGCTTGAGCCGGCTGTCAGCGAAGGCGCGATCCTTGATGTTGGGCACATTGATGTACACATTCAGCGCCGCGCTCTTCAAGGCCGCCTGCGCCGCCAGCACCGCCACGCCGGCGTCGCTGATGACATTCTTGTTGCCCTTCTCCGCCACCGGCTTGCAGAGATCGATCACGCCGGCGCAGACTCGCGCGCAGCCGAGCGGCACGTCGGTGGCGGCCTGCAGGGCCTTCTGGATGGCCTCGGCGCGCCTGCTCTTCTGCTCGTCGGTGTCCTTCGGCATGCCGTAGGCGGCCATGACCTGATTGAACACCTCAACATCGGCGCGGATCATGTCGGTCAGCTCCGCGCGCAGCGCCTCGGATTTCTCCAGCGCCGCCTTCATGTCCGCTTCCACCTGCTCGTGGCCCTTTTTCCCGATGGTCAGATTGCAGACCATGCTGGCCAGGGCCGCGCCCATCGCGCCCATGATGGCGGCGGCGCTGCCGCCCCCCGGTGTGGAAGTCTTGCTGGCCAGTTGATCGAGAAAGGTCTGGACGGATTGATCTTTGATCATCGTACCGCACTCCTTGAATTCAGAAGGGTCTAATTTCGGGACGGGGATTATATGCCAGCCCGCGTCGCTGGCAACCCGCGAACGTCATTAATTATTGTCCCGCCAGCCCGCTTGGGTTAAGGTTTGCGCGGCATTGCCCCGCGCGGGCAGCGCACACCGACAATAAAGAGACCGCCATGATGGCGAGGAGGATGTCATGAAGAAGCTTTTGTTCCACCTGGATACCGATCCCATGCCCAGCGTTTTCGATACCGTCGTCGCCCATGATGGCGGCGCCGATCACGTGCACGGCTACGGCGGGGTGACGACGGAGAATTGCGTTGCGCTGGTGGCGGGCACCATCTTCACCCGCGGCGACAAAAAGTTCAGCGCCATCTTCGTGAGCGGCAGCAACATGCAGGCGGGCGAACAGTTGTTCGAGGCGATCAAAAAACAATTCTTCGGCGATTTCCGTGTCTCCATCATGCTCGACAGCAACGGCAGCAACACCACCGCCGCCGCCATGGTGGCGCAGATGTCCAAGGCGAAGCCGCTGGCCGGCAAGCGCGCCGTGGTGCTGGCCGGCACCGGCCCGGTGGGCCAGCGCGCCGGCGTGATGATGGCGCGCGAGGGCACCGAGGTCATCCTGACCTCGCGCAAGCTGGACCGCGCGGAAGTGGCGTGCGCGGCGATGAACAAGGCCTTCGGCGTCGAGCTCAAGCCGATGGCGGTCACCGACGAGGCCTCCACGGCCAGGGCGCTGGCCGGCGCGCATCTGGTACTCGCCACCGGCGCCGCCGGCGTGCAACTGCTGCCGGAAAAATTGTGGAAGGATCATCCCACGCTGGAGATGCTGTCGGATGCCAATGCCACGCCGCCGCTCGGGTTCGAGGGCATCAAGGCCAAGGACAAGGGCGAGAACCGCCACGGCAAGCTGGTGTTCGGGGCGCTGGGTGTCGGCAACCTGAAGCTGGCGCTGCATCGCGCCTGCATCGGCAAACTGTTCGAGGCCAACAATCAGGTCTTCGACGCCACCGAGATTTATGCCATTGCCAAGACCATGGCATAAGACGCGCGCGCAATCATGGCTCGTGCGCCGTTTCCTGCGATGTGGCGCACTGGCCGCTGGCCTGTGGGCGTTGGGCCATGCCCTGCCCGTCTGGGCGGCCGGCCCTTCGACGGAGCTCAGGACAGGCACCTTCGAGGACGGCCGCGCCGCCTACGCCGCCAAGGACTACAAGAAGGCCCTGGGCATTCTCAAGCCGTTGGCGAAGTCCGGCGATGCGCAGGCCGAACTCGCACTCGCGGTGATGTACGACCGCGGCGAGGGTGTGAAGCAGGACGTGGCCGCGGCCCTGGACTGGTATAAAAAGGCCGCCGAACAGGGCGTCCCGGTCGCACAGCACGATCTGGGCTTGAAGTACTACAACGGCGAGGGTGTGACCAAGGATCCCGCCGAGGCGGTAAAGTGGTGGCGGATGGCCGCCGACAGCGGGCTTGCGGACTCGCAGTACAACCTGGGCCTGATGTACGCGCGCGGCAGCGGCGTGGGACAGGACGACCAGGCCGCCGTGCAGTGGTTCGAGAAGGCCGCGGCGCAGGGTCACGCGCTCGGCCAATACAGCCTGGGCGCTGCCTATGCCTTGGGGAAAGGCGCGCCGGTCGATTATCAAAAAGCGGCGGAATGGTTCCGCAAGTCCGCCGAGCAGGGCACGCCGCAGGCGCAATACAATCTCGGCGTGCTGCTCGAAAACGGCCAGGGCGTCACGGCGGACCTCGCGGAGGCCAGGAAGTGGTACCAAAAAGCCGCGGCGCAGGGCTTGGAGGCCGCCAGGCAGAAACTGGCGGCAGCCGAAAAGCAGAAGCCACCCACCGCCACCAGCACCGGCGAAACGCCGCACGGCCAGGACTGGATCGCCGCACAGAACCCGGAGAGCTACACCATCCAGCTGGTGGCCTCCTCCAGCGAGGACAACCTCGTCAACCTGCTGAAGCACAGTTCGCTGCCCGGCGAGGCGGCCTACTTTTACAACAGCCAGGCCACGCCGGCCATGTACACCGCGCTATGCGGCGTCTACGCGAACTACGAAGAGGCCAAAACCGCCATGACGCGCCTGCCGGCGGACCTGCAAAAGCAATCGCCGTGGGTGCGCAAATTCGCCACCGTGCAGGCCTTGATCGGCAAGCATTGACCATCCCCCGGCAGAGCCCGCATGGCCACCTTTTATGAAATTCTCAACGCGCCGCAGGAACGGCTGTTAAACCTGTTCTACATCGCCGTCCGGGGCCCGGAAAAGGAGGATCGCAAACAAAAAATCAAACGGGTCGCGGCCAAGCTGGGCCTGCGCTCGGCGCAGGTGGTCTGCGGCCTGGGCTTCAACCGCCACATCCGCAACCTGCCGGACATCATTTCCGCGCTCGGATTCGAGAATTATGAACAACTGGCCGCCGACCGGAACTCCTATTTCATCAATGACCTCTATCAATACCTGAGCATCGAGGACGTCCTTGCCGTCTACAAGGCCCTGAAGCATCAATATGACCTGATCCCGGTCATCCAGTATCTCCTGACCAGCCGGCTGGCCAACATCGAGCAGCGCATAGACGCCACGGTCAACCCGCTGGTGATCGAGCGCTACAAGAAGGAACTGCGCACCGTCTATGCCGAGGGCATCGCCCAGATCGACTTCGCCGAATCGCGGCTGACCAATGTCCACAGCGGCTTCAGGGCGCTGATCAATGAAGTGGTCATCATGGTCGAGACCAAACTCATACCCATCGGCGACATTTTTTTCCGCGACACCGTCCTGCCGGAGGAGAAGCGCAAGCTCATCTCCCGCGGCCTGGTGCCGGCCAATTTTGTCCACGACCGCCTCGATGACACGGCCACCCCGGCCAAAGAGCGGGAAATGCTCCAGGCCTGCCTGTCTCTGGTGGATAAAAAATGAAATCAATCGCTTTATGGGTGACAGGGTTTGATAGAATGCCTCGCCATTCGACCCCGAACAGAACGCCGATGGGAGCAAGCTGTGCCCACCTTTAAGGAGATTTTGACCGCCACGCCGGAGAAGCTGGTTAATTTCTTCTACAAAATCAAACCGGCCCCGACCAGCGAATTCCTCGTCTGCATCGACTGGACCGCGACCCAGCTGGAGGTCAACCACTGGCAACTGGTCTGTTCGCTGGGCTTCAACGCCCATGCGCGCGATTTGACCGACATCATGGCCCTGCTCGGCATCACCTCGTTCAAGTCGCTGGCCATACGCCGCAACGAACTGTTCGCCACCGACGCCTACGAACACCTGCCCATAGACAACGTGCTGGACATCTACACCCACGCCATCCACGACGCGGAATTCACCAAGGCCATCCAGGAGACCATTCCGCGCCGGCTGGAACTCGTCGAGAAATCCATCGGGCGCAGCGGCAATCCGGCGCTGGAGATCAGCTATCGCATGGAAGTGCACGCCATCTACAACGGCGCCCTGGTCGGCAAGGAGTTTGCCGATAAACGCCTGAGTAATGCCGCGCTGGGTCCCTGCCGGCTGGTGGCCGGCGAGGTGGACGTCATTGTTGACAACAACCTGCTGCCGGCGCCCAATATCTTTTTCATGGACAGTGTGATGGGCGAGGAAAAGCGCGGCTTGGTGGAGCGCGCATTGATTACAAAAGACATGGTCAAAAACCGCCTCACCAACACCGGCATCTCAGACGAAGAGCAGCAGGTGCTTTCAACACTGGTCTGAACGGCTTCCGCCATCCCGCAGCCATGGATCAGCTCACCTTTCAGAAGTCCTGGATCGACAGCCTGCGGCGGTTGTGGGGCGAATTTCGCGATGATCTAAAAATGGGCGAGCTGCTCACCCTGCTGGCAGTGGCCACTCGCGGCAACTCCACGGCGGAGGAACTGGCGGCGTACACCGGCATCGATGTACACCTTCTGAAGGATTATCTATGCACGCTGGGCCCGCCGACGGGCCGTTGGTGGCAGCGCCGGCATGGCTTGATCCAGACCGAGAATTCCGGCCAGCAGCCGCAGCAGATCCATTACGGCATGACGCTCAAGGGCGCGCTCGTGATCCGCACGCTTTTCCTGATCGCACGCCTCGACGATCAACCCCCCTCACCGACCGAATCCGCCCGCTGGCGCTTCTAAACATGTAGAGTACATAATGATGTATCGATCCAAATAATAAGGAGCACACCCATGGCCACCGTCACGTTAAAAGGCAACCCCGTCAAGACCAACGGCAATCTCCCCAAGGTGGGGAGCGCAGCCCCGGACTTCGTGCTCGTCGATGGCGATCTCAACAACGTCTCATTGAAAAACTTCGCCGGCAAAAGCAAAGTCCTGAACATCGTTCCGAGCCTCGACACGCCGACCTGCCAGACCTCCACGCGCAAATTCAACGAATCGGCGTCCAAGCTGCCCAATGCCGTGGTGCTCGTCATCTCCGGCGATCTGCCCTTTGCCATGAAGCGCTTCTGCGAAACCGAGGGACTGAAGAACGTTCACACGCTGGCCATGATGCGCTCACGCAATTTCGCCAAGGATTACGGCGTGTTGATCGAAGACGGTCCGCTGGCGGGGATCACCGCGCGCGCCGTGGTGGTGCTCGACGCCAGCAACAAGGTCAAGTACACCGAACTGGTGCCTGAGATCGCCAACGAACCCAACTACGCCGCGGCTTTGGCGGCGTTATAAATCGCAAATTTATGGAATACCACACTTGGAGATAACCAGGTGTTTGCAGTGAAAAAAGCTATACGGGGACGTATCACAATTCTTTCTGAAGACGTGCCCTCCAACAGCATGGTCAGTTAGATTTGCACTTGGCAAATCGGTCGAACTAATAAATCCTGCCAAGACATGTCAATCTGGTAGTGCGTCAACCTTTTAACTTACTGTAAACCAAGGGGTATCTCGGGGACAGTTGGTTCATAGGGGTTGTTCCGCCGCTTCGGCCTTTGCCGGTGCCACCCTCAGTTCCATCCTGCCCGTTGATCGAAAAATAACATCTATACTTTATGGGATTGGGGCCAATCCATAAAAATTTAATGGGGTTGTTGAAAAACGGATTTTCCAATTGAACATCGCGCAACCCAAGCAAAGCGAGACCCTGCTGACCGGCCAGAAGCGGGTGCTCGAAATGATCGCCGAGGGCCGGCCGCTCGGCGAAACACTCGATGCGCTGCTTCGCGTCATCGAAGCAGAGTCTCCAGGAATGCCCTGTTCCATTCTGCTGCTCGATGATGACGGCGTGCACGTGCGACACGGGGCAGCGCCGAGTCTTCCGGAAGGTTATATACACGCAATCGACGGTTCAGCCATCGGCCCACGCGCCGGTTCGTGCGGCACGGCGGCGTTCCGGCGCGAACAAGTCATCGTCGAAGACATCATGACCGATCCGCTGTGGGAGGATTACCGTGATCTTGCGGCGAAGCACGGGCTGCGCGCCTGCTGGTCCACACCCATCTTCGATGCGCAGCGGCGGGTGCTCGGCACTTTCGCCTTTTACTTCCATTCGCCCGCCCGGCCAACGCAGCATCACATGCAACTGATCGAAACGGCCACGCATATCGCCGCCATCGCCATCGGCACCCAGCGCAAGGAGGAAGCGCTACGCCAGAGTGAAAAATTATTTCGTTCCGCCATGGAATATTCAGCGATCGGAATGGCGCTGGTTGCGCCTGACGGAAAGTGGCTGGAAGTCAATCGCGCTGTATGCCAGATAACCGGCTATTCCCGGGAAGAATTGCTGGCCATTAATTTTCAAATCATCACCCATCCTGAAGATCTCGATACCGAAATATCCCAGATGCATCGGATGTTGAGAGGAGAAACTGTTACCAACCAGATGGAAAAACGTTATATCCACAAAGATGGTCACATCGTGTGGATTCTGCTCACCGTTGCACTGGTGCGCGATAACCTGGAAAAACCACTTTATTTTATTGCACAAATCCAGGATATCACCGGGCGCAAGCAGGCGGAGAAGACCCTGCAGGAGAATGAGCGTAAATACCGCGAACTGGTTGAAAACGCCAACAGCATCATCATGCGGTGGAGATGCAACGGACACATCACATTCATCAATGAATTCGGCCAGAAATTCTTCGGCTACGCCGAAGATGAGCTGGTCGGGCGCCACGTAGTAGGCACCATCGTCCCGGAGACGGAGTCCACCGGCCGCGACCTGCGTCCACTGATGCGCGAGATATGCCGCAACCCCAAGGAATTCGAAAGCAACGTCAACGAGAACGTGCGCCGCTCCGGCGAGCGGGTATGGATCGCCTGGACCAATAAAATCGTCTTCGATGATACCGGGCAGGTGAAGGAAATATTAAGCATCGGTTCGGACATCACCGAGAAAAAACTGGCCAATGAGAAACTCGCCGGGACCGAGGCGCGCTTCCGTCATCTGCTCAATTCCAGCCCCAGCGCAATCTACGCAACCACACTGGAATCCAGAAAATGCACCTACATCAGCGAAACCATCATCCGCCTGACGGGGCATGAGCCGCAGGCGGTGCTGGATGATCCCAAGTTCTGGTTCGACAATGTGCAGCCGGATGATTTTCAGCGCATTAAATCCGAACTGGAACGTCATATAAAAGAGGGGGGCGGACAACTTGAATACCGTTTCCGCAAGAAAAATGGTGAATATATCTGGGTCAGGGACAGTTTCCGTGTCATATGGGACGCAAACAAGGTGCCTTTCGAGGTGGTGGGCTCATGGACCGACATCACGGCCTCGCGGCAAGTCGAGGAACAACTGGTGCAGTCGCAGAAGATGGAAGCCGTCGGCCAGATGACCGGCGGCATTGCGCACGATTTCAACAACCGGCTGACGGTGATCATGGGCAACCTGGAACTCCTGCAACGCCGGCTGGGAAACGATCAGGCGGCCGCAAATCAGCTTAAGTCGATACTGTCCGCCGCGGAAGGCGCGGCCGACCTTACGCGTCAACTTCTGGCCTTCTCCCGCCGCCAAGCTATGGAGACGACCGTGGTCAATGTCAACGAACTGGTCGTGAACTTGCGCGACATGCTGCAGCGGACGCTGGGAGAGATGGTGAAGGTTGAGGTGCATCCGGGCCCGGACCTGTGGTCGGTCAGGACTGATCGCAGCCTGCTTGAAAATGTGCTGATCAATCTCGGTGTAAATGCCCGCGACGCCATGCCCAAAGGTGGCAAATTGATTATTGAGACCGCCAACACGGCGTTGAAAGACACCTATTCACTTATCCACGGCAAGGAAATCAGCGGCGATTTCATCCTGCTTACCGTCAGCGACACCGGGACGGGCATGACTGAGGAGGTCAAACAGCGCATTTTCGAGCCATTCTTCACCACCAAGGCAAAAGGCAAGGGCACGGGATTGGGCATGAGCATGGTCTATGGTTTTGTGAAGCAGTCAGGAGGTCACATTGATATCCACACCGAGCTGGGGCATGGCACCAGCTTCAAGATTTATCTGCCCAAGGATAGCTCTGCGGAAAACACCATGTCCATTATCGAGAGATGACGAATATCGAGAACAATTGAGAACATGCTGCGATTTTTTTAATCTCAATGCGGCAAACCCCTCAAAGAGTTCTCGCTCCTTCAATCAACACGCCGGTTTGGCCGCGGTGAAATCAGAGGTTGAAATAGTCGGCGTACCCGGCTAGATTCGGGGTTCTGACCCTGTGGTTCGTAACAAATAGTCGTTAAAAAACTTCAAGAAGTATTGTTGTCAGAGCGGTCCGGTCAGCAATAACTGTTTAACACAGCGTGTTTTTTTCTCCATTGCCACCGGCGTTCCGCTTCCGAATGGATAACGCACGTATGAGACTCGATCAATGCGAAACCCAGAGGTGTTATCCGCGATGATTGAAGAATCCGGCCATACCGGCAGGCGCAGGCTCGACGCCTTCTTCGAGGCGCTGCGCGAGGCGCCGAGGCGCGTACTCATGCTGGATTATGACGGCACCCTGGCGCCCTTCCGGCTGGAGCCGCACAAGGCGTTGCCCTATCCGGGTGTGTGCGAACTGCTTGATCGGGTCATTGCGGACAGTGGCACGCGGCTGGCGATCATCAGCGGCCGGTGGATTCGCGATCTGATTCCGATGCTGGAGCTGAAACGCAGACCCGAATTGTGGGGCACGCATGGGCGCGAAAGATTGTGGCCGGACGGGCGGTACGAATTCGCGGAAATACCGCGTGAATCCCACCTCGCGCTGCTGGAGGCGGACGCGTGGGAGACGCAGGTCAGGCTGTTGGGCGGGCGCGTGGAGCGTAAGCCCGCCAGCCTCGCCATTCACTGGCGGGGCATCTCCGCCGCGCGGGTAGATCAGATTCGCGATCACGTCCTGGAGATGTGGGAGAAAATCGAACCGCGGGGCGACCTCGACCTTCGCAGTTTCGACGGCGGGATGGAACTCGTGGTACGCGGCTGCTCCAAGGCCACGGCGGTGAACACGATACTTTCGGAGTCCGGGCCCGGCACGGTGGCGGCGTATCTGGGCGACGATCTGACCGACGAGGACGCCCTCACGGCCTTGCAGGGGCGCGGTCTTGGCGTGCTGGTGTCCGATGCCCCACACCGCACGGCCGCGGATGTTTGGCTCCGCCCTCCGCAAGGGGTGCGCGCCTTTCTCGCACAGTGGGTGCAAATCTGCGGCGGCGCGGAAAAATCATAGCCGCCGCGCAACGGACTAGCGGAATGATATGGAACAACTGAAGCTCGGCCTGATCGGCAACTGCAACATCTCCGCGCTGGTTGATTCACAGGCGCGGATTGTGTGGTCCTGCATGCCCCGTTTCGATGGCGATCCGGTGTTTTGCGCCCTGCTTCGCAAAAACGCGCGGGAGAATCACGGGGCGTTTGCCATCGATCTGCAAAACATCGCCCGCACCGAGCAACGCTACCTGCGCAACACCGCCATTCTCGTCACCACGATGTACGATGATCGGGGCGGCATCGTCGAGGTCACCGATTTCGCGCCGCGATTCCGGGATCTCGGGCGCATGTACCGCCCCATGATGCTGGTACGGCGGATCCGGCGCCTCGCCGGCAGCCCAATGGTTACGGTGCGGCTGGCGCCGACCTTTGATTACGGCGCAAGCAAACCCACGCTCACCTTCGGCAGCCACCACATCCGCTACATCGCGCCCGAACTGGTCCTGAGGCTGACCACCGACCAGTCCATCACCACCATCCTGGAACAGAGATCATTCCTCGTCGACCGGGACGTGACGCTCATACTCGGGCCGGATGAATCGGTGCCGGACACGGTCGGCGAATTGGGCCTGCGGTGGTTCGGCGAGACCCGCAGCTACTGGCAGGAGTGGGTGCGCTTTCTGGGCATTCCCTTCGAGTGGCAGGAAGCGGTGATTCGCGCCGCGATCACCCTGAAGCTCAGCGCCTTCGACGATACCGGCGCCATCGTCGCGGCCATGACCACCTCCCTGCCCGAGGCGCCCGACAGCGGGCGCAATTGGGATTACCGTTATTGCTGGTTGCGCGACAGCTATTTCTCCGTTTGTGCGCTGAATCGGCTGGGCGCCACACGCTCGATGGAGCGCTACCTGCATTACATAATCAACGTTGCCGCGAACGCCGAGGAAGGGCGGCTGCAGCCGGTGTACAGAATCAGCGGCCGGCCCGACATGGATGAAACCGTCGTTTCAGCCCTGGAGGGATTTGGCGGCATGGGACCGGTGCGGATCGGCAATGCCGCCTATCGGCAATTGCAGAATGACGTCTACGGTTCGGTCGTCCTGGCCGCGACCCACACCTTCTTCGACCACAGGCTGGATCGGCCGGGCGACGAGGCGTTGTTCACGCGTCTGGAGACGCAGGGCGAAATGGCGCGCCGCGTTTTCGAACAGCCGGATGCGGGCATCTGGGAATTGCGCAACGAAGCGCGGATACACACCTTCTCCAGCGTCATGTGCTGGGTCGCCTGCGACCGGCTGGCGAAGATAGCGCGGCATCTCCGGCTCGACAATCGCGCCGCCTACTGGCAGGGGCACGCCGATGCCATGCACACGGTGATCTGCAATCGCGCCTGGGACACGAATCAGAACGCCTTCGTCGAAAGCTTCGGCGGGCACGAACTCGACGCCAGCCTGCTGCTGCTCTATGAACTGGGATTCCTGGCCGCGGATGATCCCCGATTTGCGTCCACGGTGAATGCCGTTGAGCACAATCTCAAAAAAGGCGATTTCATCTTCCGCTACACACAGAAGGATGATTTCGGCAAACCGGAGACGGCCTTCACCGTCTGCACCTTCTGGTACATCGACGCGCTGGCCGCGCTGGGCCGCAGGGAGGAAGCCCGTGCGTTGTTCGAGACGCTGCTCGCCATTCGCAATCCCCTCGGTCTGTTGTCGGAGGACGTCCATCCCGTGACCCGTGGTTTGTGGGGGAATTTCCCGCAGACCTACAGCATGGTCGGCCTGATCAACTCGGCAATCCGCCTCAGCCGGAGTTGGGAGGAGGCCACGTGATGAAGCCGATATCACGCCTGTCAAAATCGTTGCGCATTGGCGTCCTGATCGCTGGCGTCGTCTGCCTGGCGACCGGCCTCCTGGCCTGGAACCAGGTGCAGCGCGAACGCGACATCGACCTCTATGACGTCGACAAGCGGGCGCATGCGTTGATCCACCAGCTTTCCTTCAACATGTTCGATGTCATGCAGAAGTCCAATGCGGAAATCGAGAAGTTGCTCGGCTCCCGCCTGGAGGGATATGGCCGCTTGATCGGGTTTGCCGTGTACCGGGGCAACGGCGAGTTTGTGACGTCGGCCAAGGCCGTGTCCGAATACAGCAAGTTGTTGCAGGGCATCGTGCAGCGTGCCCTGCAGAGCGAATCCGAGGTCACTGAAATTTCACGAGCCAACGGGCCGCTGCTGCATATTCTCGCCAGCCCCATCAAAAGGAAGGACGGATTGATTGTCGGCGTTATCGTCTCCATTCACGACATCGGCTACATCGATGAGCGCTCGAGCGCCCGCCTGATTCAATTCGGCTTCTGGATCCTGCTGGTCCTGCTGCTGGTGATGACGGTGGTGGTCGGCGCCATGTGGATTGCCTACGAACGCCCGCTGCACAATCTGGCGCAATGGATGCGGCGCCTGCGGCTGGAGAATGTTCCGGAAGCACCTCCGCGCGGCCTCTCCCATGAGTTGCTCGAAAGTGAAAGCGACCGGCTGGCGGCCACTTTCCGCGCGGCGCGTTCGACGGGGCGGGCGCGGTCGCGGGCGGAAGTTCGCGCCGACCGCGTATGGACCCGGGCCCGCCTTCGGGCCCACGCCATCGATTGCCTCGGCGAGAACCGCCAGCTTGTGGTCGTCAGCAATCGCGAGCCCTACATGCACCAGTTGGACGGCAACCAGCCGCGGATGATCATCCCGGCGGGCGGTCTGGTCACCGCCCTTGACCCGGTGCTGCGGGCCTGCGGCGGCCTGTGGGTGGCGCACGGCGGCGGCGACGCGGATCGACAGACCGCCGACAAGCACGGCCGGCTCACCGTGCCGCCGGATGACGCGCGTTACACGCTGCGGCGGGTGTGGCTGTCGCGCGAGGAGGAACAGGGATATTACTACGGCTTTTCCAACGAGGGCCTGTGGCCACTGTGCCATCTTGCCCACGAGCGGCCGGTCTTCCGTGCCTCCGATTGGGAGCATTATGTGAAGGCCAACCAGCGTTTCGCCGCGGCTGTATTGCAGGAGATCGGCGATGGCGGGGCGGTGGTGCTGGTCCAGGATTACCAGCTGGCGTTGCTGCCGGGGATTCTCAAGGCCGCCCGTCCGGACCTGCGCGTCGGCCTCTTCTGGCACATCCCGTGGCCGAACCCCGAGGCGTTCCGCATCTGTCCGTGGCGATCTGAAATCCTGCAAGGCATGCTCGGGGCCGATCTGATCGGATTTCATCTTCAACAATACTGCAACAATTTCCTCGACACCGTTGACCGTATGCTCGAGGCGCGGCTCGACTGGGACCATTTCGCCGTGGAATTGCGCGGGCACACCTCCCACGTGCGTCCATTCCCCATCAGCGTGCAGCGGTGGACCGAGCGCCGCGTCCCCGGCAACGATAAACTTTCACAGATGATCTCGGAACTCAAGCAGCAGAACAAGATCAACGGCGAGCGAATCGCCGTGGGCGTGGATCGCCTCGATTACACCAAGGGCATACCGGAACGGTTCCGCGCCGTGGCGAGATTCCTGGAAAAATATCCGCAGCATCGTGAGCGATTCACCTTCGTGCAACTCGGTGCGCCCAGCCGCACGCATATCCGCCGTTACCGCGAACACCTCGCCGGACTCGAGGCACTGGCCGACGAGATCAACTGGAAGTACCAAACCGACACATGGAAGCCCATACATTTCCTGATCGGCCACCACGATGCGGCGACGGTGTACGCCTTCATGCGCATGGCCTCGATCTGCATCGTCAGCTCCCTGCATGACGGCATGAATCTGGTGGCCAAGGAATATGTGGTCGCCAAGGATGACAACGACGGCGCGCTGATTCTGTCGGAATTCGCCGGCGCCGCCCGGGAGCTGTCGGACGCACAGATTATCAATCCCTACGATATCGAGCAGTTTGCCGATGCGATCCGCGATGCCATCGAGATGGATCCCGCGGAACGGCGCACGCGGATGGAGCGGATGCGCCGCGTGGTGGACGAGCACAACGTCTACCGCTGGGCCGCCGGCTTTCTCACCGAACTTGCCGCCACCCGGACCGCGACCGCCACACCGGCCGCGGCGGCGGTGACTTAAGGAGACTTGCGAAGTAATTGCGAAGTGGCCACCGTACAACCCCTACTGGCACAATGAAAATTCCGTGTTTCCCTGGTCTGGGCACCCTACTTGGTGTAGTTTAGAAACAGCGCGGATGGGTCCGGGGTGATTCCGTAAACCTTAAGGCGGAACAATGGAGTCTTCTTATTGGAGCGGACTTTTGCAAGCCGGAGAGCACTGCTCATGAAACGACTGATGCGCACTTCCTTCATTATTCTACTCCCGGTTTTGCTTTTTGCCGCCTATGCGCTTTGCAAATTAATGGCCCTGTCGGATCCATATGATGTCTCCCATATGGATCTGAAACCGGTTCCGGCCCAAATTTCCACGGCGCGTCATACCGGCCCCTACTCCTCCGGCAATGCGTTGAGCCTGACCGCCGTTCTCAAACCGCTCGATCCGTCACCGGTCAAAGAAATCCGCCTCGACACCGTACATAAGGTTATAGAAATCGCACCTGGTGTGAAATTCAGCGCCTGGACCTTTGGCGGCCAAGTACCGGGACCCACCGTGCGCGTCAAAGTCGGCGACAGGATCCGATTTTCCATGACCAACCGCAGCGATGAGGCGATGCCGGGTGTTAAACTCATGTCCGCACCGATGATGCATTCCATGGATTTTCATGCCGCCATGGTATCCCCCCAGGACAAGTACCGCTCCATCGCCCCGGGCCAGACCATCAGCTTCGAATTTACACCCAACTACCCGGGCGTATTCATGTATCACTGCGGTACGCCGATGATATTGGAACATATAGCCTCGGGTATGTATGGCGCTGTTATTGTCGAACCGCGCGAGGGTTATCCCACCAAGGCGGACCGCGAGTACATGATTGTCCAAAGTGAGTTTTACACAAAACTCGACCCGGAAAAACGCGAGGTGGATGGCACGCCGCTCTACGTGCTTGACGGTGAACGGCTGCGCGCGGCAACGCCGACATACACGGTGTTCAACGGCGAGCACAACGGCATGGTAAGAAATCCGTTGACGGCCAAACCGGGCGAGCGGGTGCGTCTGTTCGTGCTCAACGTGGGCCCGAGTAAAACTTCGAGCTTTCACGTGGTTGGCACAATTTTAGACCGCGTGTGGATGGACGGTAATCCGGACAATCAGTTCCGCGGCATGCAGACCGTGCTGTTGGGCTCAAGCAGCAGCGCAATTGTCGAATTTGTCATTCCGGAGGCCGGCTCGTATATCATGGTGGACCATCATTTTGCGAATGCATCACAGGGCGCGATCGGACTGATCGATGCCACCGGCAAGGGCGCGCCGAGCGACCTCGAGCATCACAACATAGCGGCCAGCAACACACCCACTGACCCCATGGCCGTCAAGGGCAAACTGGCCTTTGAGAGCAAATGTCTCGCCTGCCATTCCATCGGCCAGGGGAGGAAACTCGGACCCGACCTTGCCGGGGTGACCAAACGCCGTTCCGACGAATGGATTACAAAATGGTTGAAGTCGCCGGAGAATATGCTGCAGACGGATGCCGATGCGAAGGCCCTGCTGAAGGAAGCCAACAACATTCCAATGCCGAATCAGAACCTGTCAGTTGATGAGATCGAACAATTTATCAAATACTTCCACTGGATAGATGCGCGGCCGGCGGGCAGCGTGACGACACAGGAAGGAGGACACTGACGTTTCCTGTCGAGGGATTTGATAATGGCGCGCCCGGAGAGATTCGAACTCCCGACCCCCTGGTTCGTAGCCAGGTACTCTATCCAACTGAGCTACGGGCGCGTTTTTGCACTGGCAACTTCTGCGATCTCATCCCTCCCTGGAGCGGCGACCGGGCCTCGACTTCCATGTCTCGGCGCTCGGCGGGGCGGACATTCACTGGATGTCCGCCGCTTGCCGCCCCGCCCAACTGAGCTACGGGCGCGTGTCGCTATCGATGCAGCAAGGGCGGGCATTATTATAAAGAATTCCCACCTTTGATTGAACGGTCAGGAAGTATAACCGATGCCTCTGGCCATCAGCGCGGCCAGCACGGGGATGCCGGAGAATACCAGCAGTTCCGCCTTTATCCATCCCGCCACGCTGCGCACTTCCATTTCCGCCGGCAACCATGCCGGTTCTTTCCGCAACCGCCGGCGCCATTGCAGGAAACGTATCGTCGGAAGCATTGAGAGTATGGCAACACCGGCGAAAAGTATGATCTTGAGCATGAATAACGGATTGTGCAGGTAAAACGCCGATCCCTTGGCGCCATAAAAAACCCGCAGGAAACCCGCCAGCAGTACGAGCACCGCACACAGTCCATAGGCCAGATCGAGACGGCCAAGCAGGTGAATCTTGAGTGCGGTCATGGGAGCGATAATCAACGCGCATTCCGCCGCCAGCAACGCCAGCAGCGTGAATACCGTCAGATGATGAAAGATGGCGAGCAGCGCGTCTTGGATCATATAAGGAATTGGCGGAGAGGGAGGGATTCGAACCCTCGATAGAGTTTTTGACCCTATACTCCCTTAGCAGGGGAGTGCCTTCAGCCTCTCGGCCACCTCTCCACTACCGGCACGTTAAGGATAACCCGCCGCCATGGGCGGGTGAAAGAATATTATCGTTATTTGTCGTCTTCGCCCGCCTGCGCCGGGCTGGCGTGCGGCTTGCCTTCCGCCTTTTCCTGCTGAATCCGCTGATAGATTTCCTCGCGGTGCACCGAAATGTCCTTGGGCGCGTTCACACCGATCCGCACCTGATTGCCCTTGACTCCCAGCACCGTGACATTGATGCTGTCACCGATCATCAGCGATTCGCCGACCCGCCTGGTCAATATCAACATTACGAATCCTCCTGCTCCTGTCCTACGCGTACCTCCCTTCCGCTTCCCCATCCTTTCACCCGGCTAGTTTACACCCGCACGGGCCCAAGTGGTTGGAGTTGATACAATCGGTTGAGGTTCAATCCACGGCGCGGTCAAGGCCAAAGGCCGTATGCAGGGCGCGGGCGCCCAGTTCGATGTATTTCTCGTCCACCACCACCGAAATCTTGATTTCGGAGGTTGAGATCATGCGGATGTTGATGTTCTCCGCCGCCAGCGTCTGGAACATCTTGCTGGCGATGCCGGCGTGCGAGCGCATGCCCACGCCCACCACCGACAGCTTGGCGATCTTGTTGTCGCCCTCGACCGCGCGGGCCTTCATCTCGCCGGCCGCCTTCTTGAGGAGGTCCAGCGCGTGATCGTAATCCGTCCGGTTGACGGTGAAGGTGAAGTCGGTGGTGCCGTCCGCGCCGACGTTCTGCACGATCATATCCACTTCGATGTTGGCAGCGGCGATGGGGCCGAGGATGCGGCTGGCGATGCCCGGTTTGTCCGGCACGCCGAGCACGGTCAGCTTGGCCTCGTTCTTGTTGGCGGTCACGCCGGATATAAGCGGCTCTTCCATACTTTCCTCCTCGGAGGTGATGAGCGTTCCGGGTCCATCCTCGAATGAGGACAGCACGCGCAAACGCACGTTGTACTTGCGGGCGAATTCGACGGAACGGATCTGCAACACCTTGGCGCCCAGGCCCGCCATCTCCAGCATCTCCTCGAACGTCACCTTGTCGAGGCGATGGGCGGCGGGCACGATGCGCGGGTCGGAGGTGTACACGCCGTCCACATCGGTGTAAATCTGGCATTCATCGGCCTTGAGCGCAGCGGCCAGGGCCACTGCGGTGGTGTCTGATCCGCCTCGCCCCAGCGTGGTGATATTGCCATGCTCGTCCACGCCCTGGAAGCCGGCGACCACCACCACCTTGCCAGCCTTGAGATCGCGGCGCAGGACGGCGGCGTCGATCTTCGTGATGCGGGCCTTGTTGTGGACGCTGTCGGTCAGGATGCGCACCTGATGGCCGGTATAGGATGCCGCCGGACAACCGTGCTTCTCCAGCGCTATCGCGGTCAGCGCAATGCTCACCTGTTCACCGGTCGCGAGCAGCACATCCAGTTCCCGGGGCGCGGGGCGATCGGCGACGGTCCTGGCCAGCGCGATCAGCCGGTCGGTCTCGCCGCTCATGGCCGAAACCACCACCACCAGATCGTGGCCCTCTTTGCGGGCGCGGATGACGCGCCGCGCCACGGCGTCGATGCGTTCCACGTTGCCGACCGAGGTACCGCCGTATTTTTGTACAATCAACATGACCAATCCTTGAACTTAAAAGCGCGCCAGTCTACCGGAAATCAGAAAAAAGTTAAGTCGACTGTGACCATTAATAATATTCAACCGCCCAGTCGCGATTTGACCCACGGCACCACCGACTCAAGCGCGGCATCAAGATGGGAGGGATCGGTGCCGCCGGCCTGGGCCATGTCGGGGCGCCCGCCACCCTTGCCCCCGACTTGTTGCGCGACCTGATTGACCAGTTCACCCGCCGGCACCTTGCCGGTCAGGTCCTTGGTGACGCCGGCAATCAGGCGCACCCTGCCCTCTTCCACCGCCGCCAGCACAACGGCGGCGGAACCGAGTTTGTTTTTCAATTGATCCACGGCGTCGCGCAGGGCGGCGGCATCGGCGCCATCGAGGCGCGCCGCCAGCACCCTCGCCCCACCGACGGCCACGGCCTGCGTGGTGAGATCGGTGCCGGTGCCGCTGGCGAGTTTGCCCTTCAGCGCCTGCATGTCCTTGTCCTGCTGCCGGCTGCGTTCGAGCAATTGTGCAACGCGCTCGGTGACGGTATCGCGGTTGGCCTTGAGCTGATCGGCGACGGCCTTCAACCGCGCCTCGGTCTCCGTGACCCAGCTGAGCGCCGCCTCGCCCGTCAGCGCCTCGATGCGCCGCACCCCCGCCGCCACGCCGCCCTCGGCGATGATCTTGAACAGGCCGATGTCGCCGGTGCGGGCGACGTGCGTGCCGCCGCACAACTCCACCGAAAACTCGCCCATGTTGAGCACGCGCACGTCGTCGTCGTATTTTTCACCGAACAGCGCCATGGCACCGCTCTCCATCGCCTTCTGTATGGGCATGACGCGCGTCCGCACCTCGCGGTTGGCGCGGATCTCGGCGTTGACCAGCCGTTCGATCTCGCGGCACTGCTCCGCACTCACCGGCTCGGAATGGGAAAAATCGAAGCGCAGGCGATCGGGGGCCACCAACGAGCCCTTTTGCGTCACGTGCTTGCCCAGCACCTGGCGCAGGGCGGCGTGCAGCAGGTGTGTCGCGGAATGATTGAGTCGCGTCGGCTGGCGATGTTGCGCATCGACTTGGGCCTCCACCGGGTCGCCAACCTTCAACCGGCCGAGTTTGAGCTGGCCCAAGTGCAGATGTACGCCAGACTGTTTGCGTGTGTCCGCCACTTCGAAGACTGCATCGGCGGCACGCAGGCGGCCCACGTCGCCGACCTGACCGCCGGATTCGGCATAGAACGGCGTGCGATCCAGCACCACGACCCCGGTCGCGCCCGCCGCCAATGTATGAACCTGCTTGCCGCCGGCGAACAGCGCGCGGATCACGGCCTTGTCGTTCAAGGTGTCATGGCCCGTAAACTGGAATCCCGGCGCCAGCGGTACCAGCAAGTCCGCGGGAATGGCGGTCTCGGTGCCCGCCATGCTGAACTGGCTGGCGGCACGGGCGCGCTCACGCTGTGTCTGCATCTCGCGCTCGAAGCCGGCGTGATCGATGGTGAGCCCGCGTTCACGCGCGAAGTCCGCAGTGAGATCGACTGGGAAGCCATAGGTGTCGTAGAGCACGAACACATCCCTGCCGGGTATTTCCTTGCCCACGAGGCGGGAGAGCGCCTGCTCCAGATGCTTCATGCCCTGATCCAGGGTCTCGTCGAAACGCTCCTCTTCATCCTTGATGGTACGCATCACCCGCTCCCCGGCCTTGCTGAGTCCGGGATAGGCGGCGCCCATATCACGTTCCAGCACCGGCACCAACGTGTAAAAAAATGGACCCTTCAAGCCCAGCTTGTGGCCATGGCGGAGCGCCCGGCGGATGATGCGGCGGAGCACGTAGCCGCGCCCTTCGTTGGAAGGCGTCACACCCTCGGCGATCAGAAACGCGCACGAGCGAATATGATCGGCGATGACCTGCATGGAATTTTTATCGGCATCCCTGCCCGCCAGCTTGCGCACCGCCGTGATCAGGTGCTTGAACAGGTCGATGTCGTAATTGCTGTGCACGCCCTGCATGACGGCGGCCAGCCGCTCCAGCCCCATGCCCGTATCCACCGAGGGATGCGGGATCGGATGCAGTACGCCATCCGCGGTGCGGTCGTATTGCGTGAAGACCAGATTCCAGATTTCGACGTAGCGATCGCCGTCGGCATCCTTGCTGCCCGGCGGCCCGCCGGGAATGCCTTCCCCGTGATCGTAGAAGATCTCGGAACACGGGCCGCAGGGGCCGGTGTCGCCCATGGCCCAGAAATTGTCCTCATCCCCGCAACGCGAGAAGCGCCCGGGATCGACCTTCATTTCCTTGAGCCAGATGTCCGCGGCTTCATCGTCGTCCGTATATACCGTAACCCACAGCCGTCCTGCGGGAATTTTCAACGTACCCGTCAGGAATTCCCAGGCATAGCGGATCGCCTCGCGTTTGAAATAATCGCCAAAGCTGAAGTTGCCCAGCATCTCGAAGAAGGTGTGATGCCGCGCGGTGTAGCCGACGTTCTCCAGATCATTGTGCTTGCCGCCCGCGCGCACGCAGCACTGTGAGGTGACCACGCGCGGATACGGCGCCGGCTCGCGGCCCAGGAACACGTCCTTGAACTGCACCATTCCGGCATTGGTAAAAAGCAGCGTCGGATCATTGGGCGGCACCAGCGGGCCGCTGGGCAACGCCTTGTGTCCCTGCCGGATAAAATAATCGAGAAACGCCGTTCGCAATTCAGTACTGCTTTTCATGCTCTTGCCCTTACTCTATGTCCGCACACTGCAGCGCATGCCGGATATGATCCGCCGAGAACCCGCGATATTCGAGGAATCGCATCTGCCGGGCCCGCTCCGCGACTGCGCGCGGAATGGCGCGGCCGAATTTCTTGTGACGGACCTTGGCAGCGAGTTCGAGCCAATCGACGCCCTCCATCGCCGTGCGCACTGATTCCGGAGGGGTGATGCCGCGTTGCCGGAGTTCCTGCTGGATGCGCAACGGTCCATAACCCTTTCCCGACCGCTGCCTGATGTATTCACTGGTGAACCGATCATCGCTCTGCGCGTGTTCCGCTTCCAATCCCGACAGCACCTGTTCAATCAACGCGGCGTCCGGGTTGAGACGCTTCAGCTTGGCGGCGAGTTCCCGCCGGCTGTGTTCGCGCCGCGCCAGCAATTCAACCGCCCGGCGGCGCAGGTTCCGCGCATCATCGCTCAGTCGTCATCCTCCGTGCTGTCCTCGTCGGCGCCGCCGGCGGCGCTGACAGCCACCACCGCCTTGGCGCGGATCTGCGCCTCGATCTCCCTGGCCTTGGCGGGATTGTCCTTCAGATACTGGCGGGCGTTGTCCTTGCCCTGGCCGATGCGCTCGCCCTTGTAGCTGTACCAGGCGCCGGTCTTCTCGATGATGCCGTGCTGCGCGCCGAGTTCGATGATCTCGCCTTCGCGCGAAACGCCCTCGCCGTACAGAATATCGAACAGCGCCTGGCGGAACGGCGGCGCCACCTTGTTCTTGACCACCTTGACCTTGGTCTCCGAGCCGATGACCTCCTCACCGCGCTTGATCGCGCCGACACGGCGGATGTCGAGGCGCACGGAGGCGTAAAACTTGAGCGCGTTGCCGCCGGTGGTGGTCTCCGGGTTGCCGAACATGACGCCGATCTTCATGCGGATCTGGTTGATGAAAATCACCAGCGTGTTCGAGCGCTTGATGTTCGACGTCAATTTGCGCAACGCCTGTGACATGAGCCGGGCGTGCAAGCCCATGTGGGAATCGCCCATCTCGCCCTCGATCTCGGCCTTCGGCGTCAATGCCGCGACCGAATCAATGACCAGGACGTCGATGGCGCCGGAGCGCACCAGCATGTCGGTGATCTCCAGCGCCTGCTCACCGGTATCCGGCTGCGACACCAGCAGCTCACCGACGTTCACGCCGAGTTTCTCGGCATATTGCACGTCAAGCGCGTTTTCCGCGTCGACGAAGGCGGCGGTGCCGCCCGCCTTCTGCGCCTCGGCCACGACCTGCAGCGCCAGCGTGGTCTTGCCGGAGGATTCCGGGCCGTAAATCTCAACGATGCGCCCGCGCGGCAGGCCGCCGACGCCGAGCGCGATATCGAGGCCAAGCGAGCCGGAGGAGATGACGCTGATATTGCGCTCCGTGCTGACGTCGCCCATGCGCATCACCGAGCCGGTGCCGAACTGTTTCTCAATCTGGCTCAGTGCGACTGACAATGCCTTCTTGCGGTTTTCTTCCATTGGTATGTCCTTGGCAAAATCCGGTTTTACTGCCCGTTTCGCGGCCAGACTATAGTTATTGCGCACGCCGGTTTCAGGGCGGGCAGATTATTGCACAGGCGCTGTCACTTTGGCAGGCCACGAGGCCGCCTGAACCGCCGCTACGTCAACATCACGGCCACCAGGCCGGTGAGAAAAATGCCGTCGAAGGTGCCGGCGCCGCCGATCGAGGCGACCGGCACGCCGAGACTCGGTATGTCGCGCAACCGCAGCAAATCGGCGCCGATCAGCACGCCCAGCGAACCGCAGATGTAGGCCAATGGAGCGCGGTATTCCCCGCCCAGCAGCAACGCGGCCAGCGCGGCGGTCAAGGGCGCCACGAACAGGGGCATGGCGATGCCCAGTCCCGGCAGCGGCCGGCTCAAGCGGTGGCTCACCGCCGCCACGATGAGGGTGGCGAGCGCCGTCCCGGTCACGTCGATCGGCGTATTGCGGAACAGATATAATGAAAACAGCACGGGGATGAGACCGCCGCCGACATTGACGGTGACGATCGTCCTGCCGGACCACGCCGGCCGCGGCCCGCGCAGCAGCCCGTAAAACACGGTCTGCATCTCCGGCGACGGCGGCCGCGCGCGGACGCTGAAGAGCGGCAGATTGATGGCGCTGCCGAACAGGGACAAAAACAGCAGCATGAAGGCGGAATCCTGCGACAGCCCCAGTTTCTCGAACGTCATGGTCACCAACCCCAACTGCACCAGCACCATGAGCATGCCGAGCGCGGCGATAAACAACACCAGATACAACGGAGAGAATGGCATCGGCGCGCTCCGGGAGTGGGTTCGCAATGAGAGGCGGATTCGGCCTCAGGTGAGATCCGGCAGGCGGGCGTGGAGCTCGCGAACCTGCGACTCCAGCTCCCGGATGCGGTCGAGCAGTTTGATCATCAGGGCCACGCCGTGGGGGTCCAATTCCAATTCCCTGCCCAGACGGCGCGCCTCCCGGGCGGCCACCAGGTGAAGGCAGCTGAAAGTCGCGGCGGACGTTTCCGCGCGGGCCGGCGTCAGCACGCCGCATTCGATGAACTCGCGTATTTCCGGCTCGGTGCATCCGGACAGTTCGCACAGGTCCTGCAGCGAGAATTCACCGTGCTCACCCAGCCACAATACCCGGGTATTTTCGATCTTCAAGGCGCCTTCTCCTGTCCAAAATGCCCGCGGGGATTGAAAGTGGAAACGTCGGCAAGTGATTTGAACAACGCGCGTTCCTGCTCGCTGATCGCGCCCGGCACCACGATTTGTATGTTGGCGTAGAAATCGCCCGCGCCCCCGTCGGGGGTGGGCAGTCCCAGTCCGCCGAGCCGCAAGTGCTGGCCGGCGCGCGTTGCCGGCGGCACCTTGAGGCGCACCGGACCGCCGGGCGTGGGAACCCGCACGGCCGTTCCCAGCACCGCCTCCCATGGCGCCAGCGGCAGATCCAGATAAATATCGTGGCCGCTGACGCGAAACAGGGGATGCGGGCGCAGCACGATGTTGAGATACAAGTCGCCGTCGCGCCCACCCTTGAAACCCTTGCCGCCCCTGCCCGCAAGCCGCATGCGCGTCCCGTCCGTCGCGCCCCTGGGAACGCGGATCGTGAATGAACGCTGTTCGCGGTGCATGCGCCCCTGCTCGTCATACTCCGGCACCGTCAGGTTCACCGGCACCTCGGTGCCGCGGTAGGCCTCCTCCAGCGTGATGTGCGCGGTGATTTCATAGTCCTGCCCCGGCATCCCGGCGCCGCCGCGGCCGGCACGATGTCCCCCGCCGGCGAGTCCGGCCAGCAAATCCGCCAGGTCGATGTCTTCGAAAACGAAATGCGAATCGCCAAACCGGCCTCCCCAGTCCGGCGGCGGACGAAAGTCCTCGCCCGCACGGTGGCGGCCCAGTTGATCATAGGCAGCGCGCTTTTCCGGGTCCTTGAGGGTTTCATAGGCCTCGGAGACCTCCTTGAATTTCTCCTCGGCGCCGGCTTCCTTGGAGACATCCGGATGATATTTACGCGCGAGTTTGCGGTAGGCCTTTTTGATTGCCTCGGCGCTTGCGTCCCGTTCGACGCCCATGATGGCGTAGTAATCTTTGTATTTCATCGGTTGACCAGCTCAGATACCGTGAGGCCGTGCTTTCAGCATAATATATAATGTGCCGCTGTCCGCAGTCACAGGCGAAAATGCGGGGCAGCGCAAAACCGCACCCTGTCGCAACCCCTCCCCCCAATCACGACAAAAACCGCATGAACCGCCGTCAAAAGAAGGACCCCAGCATACCGCCCGCCGGCGGCAATACCGAAATCCGCGTTGAAAATCTGTACAAGGCATTCGGCGAGCACACGGTGCTGCAGGGAATAAACCTCGACATCCACCGCGGCGACATTCTCGCCATCATCGGTGGATCGGGATGCGGCAAGACGGTGTTGCTCAATCATATCCTCGGCCTGCTGGCGCCGGATCGGGGCCGCGTCCTGGTAACGGATCACGACGCGCCGGGCGAACCGCTTTGCGATCTGGCGAAGATCTCGCCGGAGGGCGTCGATCGCATCCACCGTCGGTGGGGCATGGTCTTTCAGCGCAATGCGCTTTTTTCCGGATCGGTGCTGGACAACATCGCCCTCTGGTTGCGCGAGATCCGTGAAATGCCGGAGGAGGACATCCGCCGGATCGCACGGCAATCGCTGAAGGCGGTGGGGTTGCCCAGTGACGACGAGTTCCTGGCGAGCAGTCAGGAAGCGCTTTCCGGCGGCATGGCCAAGCGCCTCGCGGTGGCGCGGGCGGTGTCGATGAGCCCCACGATCATGTTTTACGACGAACCCACCACCGGACTCGATCCCACCAGTTCGAGCCAGATCCACGACCTCATCTATAAAACGCATGAGGCACGGGACGCGGACGGCAGACACCGCACGACGGTGATCATCACTCACGACAAGGACTTGCTGAAGCGCCTGCGGCCGCGCACGGTGATGCTGCACGAAGGCAAAATCTATTTTGACGGACCGTTCGAACAATTCGAACAGCGGGCCGACTCGGCCATCATCCGGCCTTATTTCCGGCTGATGCCGACATTGCACCAGCGCAACCCCGATCAGACGCCTCCCCTCCCGGTGGCGTGACCGTCAGCGCCCCGCGCGTCTGGCGTTCAAGACTTCGTAAAGATGCATGCCCGCCAGCATCGCCAGGACGAAAATCAGCGCCTTGCCCTGAAGCCGGCCCAGCGACACCAGGGCCGGGCCGGGACAGAACCCGGCCAACCCCCATCCCACGCCGAATAGAAAGCTTCCCCAGATCAAACGCCGATCGATTTTTCCGGCGGTGCTCAACCTCATCTTCGCGCCGATCAAGCTCACGTTGTGATGGTTCGACAGGCGAAAGGCAAAAAACGACGTCAGAATCGCCCCGGCCATGACGAAGGCCAGCGAAGGATCCCAGCGTCCGGCCGGATCGAGAAAGCCGATGACTTTGGTGGGATCGGTCATGCCCGACACCACCAGGCCCACGCCGAAAACGAGCGCGGTCAAAAACGCGACGCACAGTTCCATCCGCCCCCTTATCCAAACAGGTGTCTGGTGACGAACACCGTGGCCATGCCTGTGATCGTGAATGTCGCGGTGGCGGCGAATGACCGGGGCGACAATCGCGCGAGGCCGCAAACGCCGTGGCCGCTGGTGCAGCCCGAACCCAGCCGGCTGCCGAAACCGACCAGCAGCCCGGCGATGACCAGGGTGAATCCGCCCGCATTTATTTGCGGAGTCGCCGCGGCCAGGAGCAGCCGATGCGCCCACGGGGCGAGCAGCAATCCCGCGACAAACAGGACACGCCAGGCGGTGTCGCCCGCCCGCGGATGAATCAATCCGCCGACGATGCCGCTGATGCCTGCAATCCTGCCATTGACAAGAATCAGCATGCCCGCCGCCAGACCAATCAGCATCCCGCCGGCCAGCGATGACCATGGAGTAAAGTGATTCCAGTCAATCATCATGCAGCGCAGGAACTGACCGCCTGTTCCGCCATCCGCTCCTCGGCGTGCGGAATGAACGGCACGCCCGGCCGGCCCGTGCACAACGGCGTTCGATGATGGCTGCAAAACGTCTTGGAGCCGCCCGCCAGCGTCTTCACCCGTTTGAAGCCGGACTGGACCAGGATGCGGTACGCCAGATAACTGCGGAATCCGACGCGGCAGTAAAGCAGCAGCGGCTTCGGGCGCGGCAGTTCGTCAAGCCGTTTGCGCAACTCGTCGAGCGGCACGTTGATGGCGTCTGGAATGTGCCAGGCGTTGTATTCCAGCGCGCTGCGCACGTCGATGATAACGGCGCGATCGGCGATCGCCGGATAATCCTCCGCGTACCAGAGGTCGATATCGCCCCGCAGCAGGTTCGCGCCCACGAATCCCGCCATATTGATCGGGTCCCTGGCGGCCCCGTAGGGCGGCGCATAGGCCAGCTCCAGGTGTTCCAGATCGAACACCGTCATGCCGGCGTGGATCGCGGTGGCCAGCACATCGATGCGTTTGTCGACGCCGTCGTAACCCACCACTTGCGCGCCGAGGAGGCGGCCGTCACCGGGCGTGAACAGCAGTTTCAGTTGCATCGGCGCGGTGCCGGGATAATAACTGGCGTGACCCGATGGGTGAATGTAGATTTTCCGGAAGGGCCGGCCCAGGCGGCGCAGGGTTTTTTCATTGGCGCCGGTAACGCCGCCGGTCATCTCAAAGACCTTGAGGATCGCGGTCCCCTGTGTGCGTCCAAAGGCGCTGGCCCGTCCGAAGATGCAATCGGCCGCGACCCGGCCCTGCCGGTTGCCGGGTCCGGCCAGCGGCACCAGCGCCGCTTCGCCGGTCACCGCGTCGACGACTTCGACAGCGTCGCCGGCGGCGTAGATCAGCGGATCGGAGGTCTGCATGCGCTCATTGACACGGATGCCACCGCGCGGCCCGATGCTCAAGCCCGCCGCCCGCGCAAGCTGCGTGTCCGGCCGCACGCCCACGGCCAGAACGACGAAATCGGCGTCAAGCCGTTCATTGGTGCTGAGCGTCACCCCCACGCGGCCGTTGCGATCGACGAATTCGATCGACGGCGACCCCAGATGCATCCGCACGCCGTGGTACTCCAGGTGATACTGGAGATCGCGCGCCATCTCCGGGTCGAACGGCGGCATGATCTGCTCCAGCATTTCGATCAGGTCGACGTCGAGGTTGCGCTGGCGGAGATTCTCGGCGATCTCGATCCCGATGTAGCCGCCGCCGATCACGATCGCGGACCGGGCCCCCGCATCCACCACCGCCTTGATTGCATCCATGTCCTCGATGTTGCGAAGCACGAAAATCCCCGGATGATTGATCCCCGGAATGCCAGGCCGGATGGGATTCGCGCCGGGGCACAACACCAGCCGTTCGTAGGTTTCTCGGTACTGTTGTCCGGTCGCCAGTTCCTTGACCTCCAGGCAGCGGGCTGTGCGATCGATCGCCGTCACTTCATGGCCGGTGCGGACATCCAGGTTCAGGGTCCCGGCCAGGGTTTGCGGCGTTTGCAACAGCAAATCCCCGCGCTCGCGAATCGTCCCGCCGATGTGATAGGGCAATCCGCAGTTGGCGAAGGAAACGTAATGGCTGCGTTCGAGCACGACAATCTCCGCTCGTTCGCTCAGGCGCCGCGCCCGCGCCGCGGCGGACATGCCGGCGGCGACACCACCGACAATGACGATTTTCATGATGGGATTGACTTACGTCCCGCCGGCCCCGCGGGTATTGAGCCCCAGTGCCTTGTAGGCGGGACACCAGCCGATGAGACCGGTGACGAGGGGGATCAGCCTGACGGTCCCCCACCAGTTTCCATACATGACGCCCGCGATGATCAGCGCGACACCAATGACGATACGGATGATTTTCTCCGTTTGCCCGACATTGCATTGCATGGATTCTTTCTCTGCGGGTTCTCGCACCCCGATCATTTATGAAACGCTGATATGATCCTCGACCGACACGACGCCGGGTATCGACCACGCCGCCCGCCTGGCGGCCTCGCGTTCAGGCCAGCTGCGCACCCGGCCGCGCAGAGTTACCCTGCCGTCGGTCACGTCGATGGTGATGGCGCCGGCCTCAAGATCGGCGGCGCGCTCGAAGGCGGCCCGAATCTTGTCGCGCACGTCGGTGACATTGACGCGCGGCCGGATCCGGATATTGTCGACCACTGCCTTGACGCCACCGAGCTTGCGCACGTCGTTTTCAGCCGCGGCGCGCTGGTACTCATATTCGACTTCACCCGTCAGCGTGACGACGCCATGCTCCACCTTGACGGCCGGCATGGCGGTCTGCGAAAGCGAGACGTCCCAACCCATGATTTTGACCGCTCGCGCCGCAATCTCATCGTCCGCCGTCTTCTTATGGGGCGGCAGCCGTACCTCGAGTTCCTGCGCCAGGGCCTTCACTCCCTTGACCCGGCGCACGATTTGCTCGGATGCGCACTTCTCGGCAAAACTCTCGACGTGGCCTGTCAGAGTGACGACACCGCCAGTGACACTCACGCCGATGTGCGCGGCATCCACGCTCGGATCAAATTCCAGTTCGTCGATGACCCGCTGCTGCAGTTTCAAATCTTCAGACATTGCCAATCTCCGCCGGGTTTCATGGTTGAAGAATCGCCCATTGCCGAGGGGGACATTTTGATCCCGATCAAGAAATGGGCGGCGGCTTGACTTATTTCAAGGCGGGAAGATGCCCCGCCAGTTCATCGAGCGGCAGTTTGTTCAGATCCTTGGCGATTGCCGCCTTCACTTTTTTGCCCGCCGCGGCGCTCAGATGCCGGCGCAATTCACCCAGCGCATGCGGCGGCGCGAAAAGGATCAAGGCATCGTATGATTTTTGAGTGTCCGCCTCGTTCAGATGAGTCGCAACGCGCCGGAGAAAGGCATCCATGTTCTTGCGATGGGGATCATGGCGTGGTTCGATGGCATGGCGGGTGGCGTCTCCGCTCTCCTGCGCGCGTCCCGGCCGATCCGACCCCAGGTCGCGCGACAACAAATGCGCCTCCGGCGAGCCCAGCTCCGAGATTACCTCAAAGCCGTGATTCTCCGTTTTTCGTTTGACGATGCGGGCGTATGCGCCGTCCGCCATCACTATCCAGGTGGTCTGCTGTCGTGTCATAAAGCTGTCATGTGGCCGCCCACATCATCTTAACCATGCATTCTAAGAATGTCAGGAACTTCCACGGATAAGAATAATCCCCTATATGTAACCGGCACTTGATCTGGATCAATGTGGCTGACCCGGCCCGGTAGTTAACTGAATACAATAAATACGATATTACCCTTGACACCCGGAAGGGATGGATTATAACCGTCAAAAGTGCGAATGATTTGGCGCAATCTTAAATGTAACGCCCAGGAGTCACCACGATGAAAACCAGCAATCCATTGTTCAATTTTTACCGCAGCGGTCTGCGAACCACGCTGGAAATGATGAAATTCTCGCTCGAGGACGCCAAACGTTTCCAGACCCGCCAATTGAAGGCCATCACGGAGGCTTTGTCGGACAACGAGGAAAAGGCGAAACAGACGGCGGCGGCCACCACGGTTGAAGACCTGGTCGGGATACAAACCGAACTGGGGCGTTCCCTGATCAAAGAGGCGATGCTTTGTTGGCGCGGCCTCGGCGAAGCGGCAAACTGGAATCCCATGGAAGACATGGAACAACTGCAGGCCAGAATATCGCAGATGAGCGATGGATTCCGGGAGATGTTGGGGCTGTCCCCCATGGGGATGGAGCCGGTGACATCAATGTGGAAATCGATGTTCGATGCCTATTGCAACGCCTGTGCCATGACTTCCCGGGCGACGGCGGACGCCACGCGCCTGGCCACGGACCAGATGGGGCTTGCAACCCTGGTCGTCCCTGAAGAAAGCACAAACGCCAGACGCAGCAGGCACAAAGCGGCGTAATCCCCCGTGTCTGATGCCCAGAAGGCAAAGGTTCTCTCCATGCAGCCGGCGCCCGTATCGCAAAGCGTCGATGCGGGACAGAAAGATCAGAAAGACAATATCTTAGCCGCCTTCGAGGCGATTCCGGAACCCGTCAATGAAGAGGCGCGGCAGCGCGACGCGCTGTTGCATGCCGCGCTGGCGCGTTTGACGCAGGGCATTTCACCTCATGCCGCGATGCTGGCATGGCTGGACTGGTTCACGCATTTAGGCACGTCGCCCGGCAAGCAAATGGAACTGCTGCAGAAGGCCGTTCGCAAGCTCACGCGCCTGGCCTTGTACGTGGGTTCCGCCGCCGGTCATTGTCCGAACTGCATCGAGCCATTGCCGCAGGATCGGCGCTTCGATCATCCCGATTGGCGGAACTGGCCCTTCAACGTGATTTACCAGTCGTTCCTGCTCACCCAGCAGTGGTGGTGGAACGCCACCACGGAGGTGCGCGGGGTGACCCGGCATCATGAATACATGGTCGCCTTCATGGCGCGCCAGTGGCTGGACATGTTTTCCCCGTCCAACTTCCTGTTCACGAACCCGCAGGTTCTGCACGAGACCGTCCGTACCGGCGGCATGAACCTGGTCCGCGGCGGACAGAATCTGTGGGAGGACATGCTGCGGCTGGCCGCCAACCGGCCGCCCGTCGGGTCCGAGGCGTTCAAGGTCGGCAAAAATATCGCCGTCACGCCCGGCAAGGTCATCTACCGCAACCGCTTGATCGAACTGATTCAGTACGAGCCGCAGACGGCGACCGTCCATCCGGAGCCCGTGCTCCTCGTGCCGTCCTGGATCATGAAGTACTACATACTCGATCTCTCGCCGTCCAATTCACTGGTCCGCCACCTCGTGGACAACGGCCATACGGTGTTCATGATTTCCTGGAGAAACCCGGTCGCCGAGGATCGCGACCTCGGCCTGGAGAACTACCTCGTACAAGGCATCCATGCCGCCATCGACGCAGTCGCCAAGGTGATGCCCGGGCGGCGGATCCACGCGACGGGTTATTGCCTGGGCGGCACCATGCTGGCCACCTCCGCGGCGGTGCTGGCGCGTGAAAACGATCGCCGGCTGGCCAGCCTCTCGCTGCTCGCCTCGGAGCTCGATTTCTCCGAACCCGGCGAACTCGGACTGTTCATCGACGAAAGCCAGATTTCCTTTCTCGATGACATCATGTGGACGCGCGGCTATCTCGACGGCAAGGAGATGAGCGGGGCGTTCGCCCTGCTCAATTCCAAGGACCTGGTGTGGTCAAAAATGACCCACAACTACCTGATGGGCGCCCGTGAGCCGCTGTCCGATCTGATGGCGTGGAACGCCGATGCGACGCGCCTGCCCTACCGCATGCACAATGAATATCTGCGCAAGCTCTATCTAAGCAATGAACTCGCCGAGGGACGCTACGAGGTTGACGGCCGGCCGGTGGCGCTGACCGACATCCGCCTGCCGCTGTTCGTGGTGGCCACCGAACGCGACCACGTATCGCCATGGCGTTCCGTGTTCAAGGTGCACCTGCTGACCGACACCGAGGTGACGTTCGCGCTGACCACCGGCGGCCATAACGTGGGCATCGTCAACCCGCCGGGCGTGAATGCCGCCGGACGCGGCCATCGCATCGCGACCCATGCACCCCGGGATAAATACACCGATCCCGATCTGTGGTTCGAGCGGGCCCAGTGGCGCGAGGGTTCGTGGTGGCCATCGTGGCTGTCATGGCTCAAAAGACTTTCCAGCGCACCGGTGGCGCCGCCGGCAATGGGCGCGCCCGAGGCCGATCTGCCGCCGCTCTACGACGCCCCGGGTCGTTTCGTCCTCGCGCCGTGAATACTTCTACTCCCGCCCTTACAAGGCCGTACGGAGGAATAAATATCATTTGACATCAACTATTGAACTAACTTTTTCGTAAGGAATCGCGTTGGTGGTAAGTAGTCTCGTCCAGAAACGGGGGGGACCATGATTAGCCGAATCAATGTCGTTAAATGCTGGACATCATTGTTGCTGCTTTGTCTGATCCTTTTTAGAATAACTCCAAGTCATGCAATGCCTAGTTTCTCCCGTCAGACGGGTATGGCATGCGCCCAATGTCATATCAATGCCTTCGGCCCCCAGCTCAATTCCTTCGGCCGCAACTTCAAACTCACGGGCTACACACTGGGTGACTGGCAATTCCCCCCCTTGAGCAGCATGCTCGTGGCTCCCTCGTTTACCCATGCCGACAGGGACGTGCCGAGCCCCACCCCGCCTTTCGGCAAGAACAATAGCTTGTCTGCGGACCAGTTGAGCTTTTTTTACGCCGGCAAAATCTTCACCTCTCAACTGGTTGACTCGGGGGCTATGATTCAAGTCACCTACGATCCCAATGCGGATGCGATCGCATGGGACAACGCCGATGTCAGGTTTACCCGCAATGCGACGATTGGCGGTCATGCGGTAACGCTGGGCGTCTCGGTAAACAATAATCCCACGGTGCAGGATCTCTGGAATACAACCCAGGCGTGGGGATTCCCGTTTCTGACGACCGCCAACGAAGATTTGCCCACGCCGCCGGGCGCCGCGTCGCCTCTGATCAGCAACCTCGGGCAGCAAGTCGGCGGCGCGACTGCGTACTCGATGATCGACCAGTGGTTGTATGTCGAGGCCGGCGCTTACGCGAGCCTCTCGCCCGATCTGCAACGCACCTTTGGCGTACTGGGTAGCGACACCGCGAACAAGATCGATGGCGGCGCGCCCTACTGGCGCGTGGCCCTCCAGCATGAGTTCCCGCATGCCTATGTGGAAGTCGGGCACTATGGATTGGCGGCGGATATTTTCCCCGCGCGCGTCTTTAGCGCCGGCACGGACCACTACACGGACCTGGGGGTGGATGCGACGTTTCAATATGACCCCTTCGGCGATAACAACCATATTCTCCAGTTGTGGGGCACTGCGAACTGGGAGGACCAGCATTTGAGTGCGAGTCAGACGCTCGGCTTTGCGGGCAACCTGAACAGTACACTCACCACGTTCAATGTCACCGGATCGTACACCTACCTGCAGACGTACCAGTTAAACCTGGGGTATTTCTCCAGTCAGGGGAGCACCGATCCCATTCTGACGAATCCCTCCGGTAATCCGGAGAGTGACGGAGTGATCGTCGAATTCGATTACACTCCGTTTGGCAAGGCCGATTCGCTCTGGTTGCCGTACCTGAATGCGCGCTTCGCGGTGCAGTACACCGCCTTTACGACATTCCTAGGACGCGGATCGAACTACGACGGCAGCGGCAGGGATGCAAGCGACAACAGCACACTGTTCCTGAGCGCGTGGTTCGCTTTCTAGAAATCAACAGGAAGGCTGACATCCCACCATTACAATGTCGCGATTGCTTTCTTGAGCATCACGCCGTGGGATTCGACAGTATTTGTTTGATCCGTCCCAGCAACACCACTTTAAAAAAGGGTTTTTCGAGGCAATCCGCAGCACCGGCACGTATGGCCCGCACGGTAAGGGGGATATTGCCGGGCGACGTCAGCACGATGGATGGCAACGGCGTTCCCCGCCCCCGCATCTTCTCAATCAACTCGATGCCCGACATCCCCGGTAACTTTTCCTCGCCCACAATCAGCAAATCAAAACGGGAAAGATCCGCCAGCGCCTCCTCCGCCGAGGTCTGGCACAGCACTTCATAACCATGCGACCGCAACAGGGATTGCAACGCTTCTCCCATGGCAATATCGGCGTCCACCACACCAATCACTGGCCGTCCAGCGGCCTGGGCTTTCGGGTTCTCCACGACCGTCGCCTTCATCAGTTCAGTCCATGGACATGGTGTTGCGTCTTGCCAAGGGGCGACCAACCATGAGCGCCCATGACTTCGTGCAATTTTTCCAGCGACAGCAGACGGATATGACGGCGTTCGACCTTCAGCAGTCCCTTGACCTGGAATTGTGTGAAGATCCGGCTGACCGTCTCCACGGCCAGCGACAGGAAACTGGCCACTTCCTGCCGTGACATGTGCAGATTGAATTCCCTGTCCGAATAGCCGCGCTTTCCGTATTGATCCGAGAGTTGCAGCAGGAACATGGCCATGCGCTGCTCCGCGTCGCGTTGCGATATGAGCATCGCGTGCTGTTCTTCACGCGCCAGTTCCTGGCCGGCGATGCGCATGAACCGCCGCAGCGCCGTTGGCACACGGGTGAATCCATCATCAAGTTCCCCCAGCGTGAAGCGGCAAAAGCTGGTGGTCTCCAGCGCCTGCGCCGAGGAAACGTGACGCTCCTCGCCCAGCGCGTCCAGCCCCACTACATCGCCCGACAGGTAAAATCGAATCACCTGTTCGGCGCCGTCCGGGGCGTTGATGGTGGCCTTTACCGTTCCCGAACGGACGACATAGAGGGCATGCATCTTGTCCCCCTGCCGGAACAGATATTCTCCTCGATCGATTACCCTGCCGTTATGGCCGCAGTGCCTTTGATTGGAAGCACCACGTCCGTGCGCATCTTCCACATCGCAGATCGCATGCAGACTGCACTTTTTGCAGGTTGTCTGGGACTGACTGAAGGAAACCACATTCGTCACTGTTTGAACCTGAGCCATATACCCTCCTCCACATCATTATCATTCAGGCATCGTCAGGCTTATTTATAGCCGGCTGGAAACGGGGTGGGTATTCGAAAATACCCGGACTGGATTGCGGGAAGTACGTAGTAAAGCGGGTACGGCTCGCAGGCATGGATCCCCCGCCTGCGGCGGGAATCAGTCGTTCAGAAGCACCATCTCCTGCACCAACTCCGCCAGAGACCTGGCCTGCATTTTTTCCATGACCCGCGCGCGGTGGGCCTCCACGGTGCGTTCGCTGACGCCCAAATCCAGGGCCGTCACCTTGTTGGCCTTGCCGGCGACCATGCCGTCGAGCACGTTCCGTTCCCTCGCCGTGAGCAGTTCCAGCTTTTCCATGAGTCGAAATTTGCCTTTCAGGCGCTCACGGCGCTCCTGATCCTTTTGCAGCGCCCGCTCCAGACTGTCCAGCAGAACCTGGTCCTTGAACGGCTTCTGGAGGAAATCGAAGGCCCCCTCCTTCATCGCCACCACCGCCATGTCCACGTCGCCGTGACCGGTGATGAAAATAATGGGGAGGACCAGTTGATGTTTGTTCATGTGCTCCTGCAGTTGCAGGCCGCTCATGCCGGGCATGCGCACGTCGAGGATGATGCAGCCCGTCACCTCCGGCTGCAGTTTGTCGAGCAGTTCCGCCGCCGTGGCGCAGGGTATCGGGCGGTAGCCGACGGAGCGCAGCAGCATGCAAACCGCCTGCCGCACGGAAGTATCGTCATCGACGACATAAACGGCGGCCTCAGAGGGCTTCATCCACAGCCTCCATCGCCACGGGCAGGGTGAAGGAAAAGCACATGCCGCCGCCGGGATTGGAGGCGTGCCAGAACTTGCCGCCGTGGGCGGTGATGATCGACAGGCTGATGGGCAGCCCCAGGCCCATGCCGCCGGCCTTGGTGGTCACGAAAGGAGTGAAAAGCACGTTGGCCACGGTGGACGACAGACCGGGTCCCCGATCCGCGACGTCCACCTGCACGCGATCGGGCGCCGGGCGGTTCGTGCGCACAACGATTTTGCGTTTCTCCGGCTCAACCACCTTCATGGCATCGAGCGCATTCAGGATCAGGTTCATGACCACCTGTTGGATTTGCACGCCGTCGACGGTGACCCGCGGCAATTCGGAATTCAGCTCCAGATGGATGTGGCATTCATTCTCGCGCACATTGCTCTTGGCCAGTTTCACTATGGAACGCAGGCATTCGTTCAGATCGGTGGATTCATAGGCGATGGCGCGTTTGCGGACATAGCCGCGCATGCGCTGAATGATCTCCCCCGCCCGTTCCGCCTGCGTGGACATTTGCTCCAGGGCCTCGCGCATCTCGCCGGGCAGCGCCGGCACCTGCTCCATCATGCGATTGATGGCCTGGGCATAGGCGGTGATGGCGGTCAACGGCTGGTTGATTTCATGCGCGATGCCCGAGGCCATCTCGCCCAGGGTGTTCAGGCGATCCACCTGCGCCAGGGCCTCGCGGTGGGCGCCGGCCTCCTGCTCCGCCAGCACCTGCGGCGTCCGGTTGATGACATGAGCGGTGATCATCGGTCCCCGCAGGGGGGCGTCCACCAGCCCGCCGTGCAGGCTGACATGCAGCAGTTCTCCACCCGGAGGACGCAGATGCAGGTCGATCTCGGCCACCGTCCGGTGCATCAGTATTTTCTGACAAAACTGCCGGAAATGCTCCCGGTCCTCCGGAATAATCCAGGATTCGAACAAGCCCCCCTTGATGTCATCCGCCATGATACCCAGCATGCGCAGCAGCGCGGCATTGACGTAATGCACCCCGGCATCGGCGCCCAACGTGACGACGCCGATGGGCGCGCTCTCGATCATGAGGCGCAATTCCTGCTCGCTCACCCGCAGCGCGCTTTCCATGGCCTTTTCCTTCGAGATGTCGCGCAGGATGCCGATAAAACGGCGCTCATTCCCCGCCTCGGGCAGTTCCCCCACGGCCAGATAGAGCGGGAACTCCGTGCCGTCGCGGCGGCGGCCATATACTTCGCGGCCGATGCCGATGATATGGGCCGTGCCCGTCTTCAGATAGTTCTGCATGTAGCCGTCATGTTGATGCCGATCCCGGTCGGTCATCAACTGATTGAGTTTGGTGCCCACGACCTCATCCGCCCTATAGCCGAACATCTTCTCCGCAGATGGGTTAAACCGCCTGATGATCCCATGCGCATCCGCGATAATCAGCCCGTCCACGGTGGCGGCAAAGATGCCGTCCAGTTCACCCTCCAGCGCCCGCAACCGTTGTTGCAGCGTCCCTGGCCGCTTTTTTTCCGTTTTAGTCATTTCGGTTCACTATTGTTCAGCGCGGTGCTCTGCGCGGTGCTCTGCGCGGATTCGGCCTCGCGCCCGAGTTGCACCGGACTTAGAACGGAACATCGTTCTATGGGCTCATCTTCAATCCGGGCCGCGTCACGAGTTACCCCACGACAGGGATCCTCGTGGGATTCATCGTAAACCTGCAGCCAGCCACTGGCGTTGACCACGTGTTCATCGCCCTTGACAATGAATACTTGGGATATTTTCGCACCTAAATAAGTGTCGAAACCCGTTCATTGTTGATCTGGATCAAGTTTTTCCCTCTTTAAGGCCCCCTATAGTTACAATATCCAAATCAACAGAAGGATAAATCCGTTCCCAGCCCACGGATATATTAAGGGGTCTCCCATGAAAACGTCACTTCCCCAGATGGGTTACGTCGTCGGTTTGTCCATAACCCTGGCATCGGTTGCGAATCCGATCGCAGCGAATGAAGCGCTGGCCCAGAAGCACAACTGCCTCCTGTGCCACGCCGTGGATAAAAAAGTCGTCGGCCCCGCGTACAAGGATATCGCTGCTAAATACAAGGGCGACCCCAAGGCCCTCGATACCCTAGTTAAAAAGGTGAAAAACGGGGGCAGTGGCGTGTGGGGCAACATTCCCATGCCGCCCAATTCCGCAGTGCCGGATGAAGACATCAAAACCCTGGTGCAATGGATCCTGTCGTTGCAATAGCGCGCGGCTGATTGTGCCCATCCCGACCGCCTGCCACTGGCTCTCGACCCGCGGCGGATGAAACTATTCGATAAATTAAAAATTCTGTCAGGCGCGGGCGGGATTGCGGCGCACGACGGCGGCGCCGCGCATAAATGGCAGCATCATCTGCGATGGATGGTGTTTCTGGCGTTGCTGGCCACGATACCCGCCTTCTATCTGCAACTGGGCGGGATCAACCCGTATTACCAGCGCATGGGCGCCCTGATTTATCTGGCTGCCGCCATTTTCCTCGCCGGCCATGCCCTCATCATCGCTTCAGTATCAGACCGCCCCTGGAGCTACTTGAAGCGCAATTGGTCGGATGCCGCCATCGCGCTGGGTGCTTTTCTGAGTTTCAGCAGCTCCGGCGCGGCGTGGTCAACTCTGGAATGGATCCTGCGGACATTGTTGATCATGTTAATCGTGTTGCGGCTGATCTTGGCCCTCCGGCATTTTTTCTCGCCCACCGGCACCCTTTATCTGCTGGGAATGGGCATCATCGGCCTGGGATTGGCGGGTTTGGGGTTCTACTGGCTGGAGCCCAGCGTGCAATCCTACGCGGATGGCTTGTGGCTGGCGTTTGTCAGCGGCTCCAGCGTGGGCTACGGTGATTTGATACCCACCACGCCGGCCGCCCGCATCTTCGCGGTTTTCGTGATTATATTCGGCTCCATGATGATGTCCCTGGTGACGGCGAGCCTGACGGCCATGTTTGTGGAAAAGGAGGAACATCAAATCGAACTCAAACTGCATCACGACATCAAGGAATTACGCCGGGAACTGGAACAGCTCCGCGCGGAGCTGCAGAAACACAATCCTCGAGGCGCCCTTCTTGCCAAACGATCGCCCGGGGAAGGTGCGACCTGATCCTGATACATCCCCGTCAACCCGTCGTTTTCTTAATTATTTATCGGGTGCTTGCGATCTCCGTTTCGTTTGATCCGGATCAATACAACTTCAAGGATATGGGCCAGAATGTCATTTATCAGCAATGCGGCAGTTATATGTTTCAACGGTTTTAATTAAAGAGGAGACGGCTTATGACCAAGTTAACCCGATGGGACCCCTTTGATCTCTCCGGCCTGCACATGTTCGATGACCGGTTCGAGGATTGGATGCGCCGCATGTTCCACCCGCTGCGTGCGCGTGGAGCAGAGGAGGCGCTGGACATCGCCATCGATGTCACGGAAAAAAACAACGCCTATCTGATAAAGGCCTCGATTCCGGGCGCAAGGAAAGAGGACATCAACGTTGCAGTGGACGGCAATCTGGTGTCGATCAGCGCCGAGGTGAAGAAGGAAAAGGAAGAGAAGGAAGGCGAGAAGGTGTTGCGCCGCGAGTGCTGCTACGGCGGCATGCAGCGCAGCTTTACGTTGCCGGGAGATGTCGAGCAGGGCAAGGTGGACGCGAAGTACGTGAATGGCGTGCTGGAGCTGACCCTGCCCAAAAAGGCCGGGGGTACGGCCAGGAAGATAGAAATTCAATGATGGCCGCGTCAGCAGGGTCTCTCCCCCTCCCCGATTCCCGCTGACTTTATTGTTAAGGCCGTGCCAGCAGGGGCCCTCCTTCCCCTGTTGGCCTTGTTTTCGAAGGGGGAGTGATGGCCGCATTTTGTGTTCTTCCGTCAGTGCGTTCCCCTCCATAACTCCTTTCGCGCGACGGCCTCCCGCCGCGGCGTCTGTAACAAAATCGTAACTTGAGCCACTACCGGAATCCTTTTGCCATGTGCCCAATTAAGCTGAATGGCGGTGGTCGCGCAGTATTCAAAGGTGCTGTAAAAAAATGCATACTATGCAAATTACAAATCCCCCCTTGTGGATATTTTCATCGTTTGTTGACCGGGAATGTCGATGTCGCTGATCAAAACCGCCATGGAATTCCTTGCCCTGATGATCGCAGTCGGTGGCGTTGCCTACCTGTTGCTGGCCATCTGGCGCGTCAGGCAGTTTAAGGAGCGCCGCGTCGGTTCCCCCCATTTCTCCCCCGGAGTGACCGTGATGGTGCCCGTGCACGGCGCGCCGGCGCGTCTGTATGAGTGCCTGCGCTCCATCTGCGATCAGGATTATCCCGATTTCCAGGTGATCTTCGGGTTGCATCGCCATGACGACCCGGGCCGCACGGTGATAGAGCGTGTGCGGGCCGAATTTCCCCGGCGTGATCACGAAATAGTCATTGATGAGCGGCGGATCGGCGCCAATCCGAAGGTGTGCAATCTCGCCAATATGTATCACGCCGCGAAGCATGATGTGATTGTCACCGTGGACAGCGACGTTTTGGTCGACCCCCGATTTCTCAAGACGATAGTGGCGCCGCTGGCCGATCCGGCCGTCGGCGGCGTGACGTGCCTTTACAAAGGCACTCCCGCATTCGCAAACTTTTCTTCTATCCTGGGGGCCCTGTATATCAACGACTGGTTCATCCCTTCGGCGCTCGTCGATCTGGGCCTGCGCGAAATGGATTTATGCTACGGGGCCGCCTGCGCCATGACCAGGAAATCACACGAGGCGACCGGCGGCTTTGCCGCCCGCGCCTCGGCGGTCGCCGAGGACGATGTGCTGGGGGAGCTGTTATACAAGGCCGGCTTCAAAATCCGTCTGGCGCCCTACGTCGTCACCACCATGGTGCTCGAGCCCGACTTCCGTTCACTCCTGCGCCATGAGTTGCGATGGATGAATTCCGTCAAGGCCTGCCGCCCCCGGGATCATCTGATGTCGGTGGTCATGCATGCCGTGCTGCCGACCGCCTTGCTGGCCGCCGCCAGGCCGGCCGCCCTGACAATCGGTCTGCTCGTCGCCATCGTTGCATTGCGCCAGGTCCTGCATTTGCTCCTTCGGGCGCGATTGCTGACGCAGGTTCCCCGGACGCCCTGGCTGGTGCCGTTGCGCGATGGCCTGAATTTCTTCGTCTGGACCATGAGCTTCCTGACCCGCTCGATGCGCTGGGGCGATATTCAACTGCGTCCGGCCGGCGCGCGGCAGATGGTTGCGGATTAGCGAAGGAATCGCATGGACAAGCCATGGGCGCGCCTGCGCCGCTGCGTTTGCAGGTTCATAAACGGATTGAGCGTCATGAATCTCCGCACGGTCTTTTTGCTGGCGCAAATCCTGCTGATCAGTCCGCTGTCGTTTGCCGATGATTCAACGGCAGCCGGTGCCGTGGTGACCCGGTTCTATGACAAATATCTCGAACGCCGATGGATTGGCCTGCCCAGCATCAAGGATCAGAAGGAAATCTCGCCCTACTTGAGCAGGGAACTCTCGAAGTTGCTGAATGACGCGCGCCGGTATGAACAGGATTACAAGAGAAAACGCCCGGATGAAAAACCGCCCTTCGTCGACGGCTGCCTGTTCGCAAGTCTGTTCGAAGGACCGCAGGCATTCAAAATCGCGCAAATCACGGCCATCCCCGGGGGAGGATGGCAGGTGACCGTCGCTTTCTCATACGAGGATCAGAAATGGCGGGATATCGTCGTGGTGAAACGCGAGGGAAAGCGATACGTCATTGATGACGTCCTGTTGTCCGGGGCGGGCCCCTTCAATCCACCAGGACGCCTGTCGGAAACGCTGAAATGGCGGGACAACGGCGGGTAAAGCGCCGCGACTACGCGACTGCGGCGGCCCGCCCCATCCAGCCCGTGCTCCAGCGCGGCACCTCCGTGGCAGGCATCGGCTTGCCGATGTAATAGCCCTGGGCGTGGGTGCAGCCGTAGCCGCGCAACAATTGCAGGGCGGCCTGGGATTCCACGCCCTCGGCGCAGACCTGCAATCCCAGATTGCGCGCCAGATCAATGCAGACGCGGATGATCGTCTTGGCCTCGTCATTGCGCTCGATTTCCTGCACGAAGGATTTATCAATCTTCAGTTCACTGAACGGCATGCGGTAGAGCTGCACCAGCGACGAGAAACCGGTGCCGAAATCGTCCATGGACAGGGCGAAATTCTTCAGGCGCAGCCGGGTCAGGATATCCATGGTCTTGGCGACGTTCTGCATCGCCCCGCTCTCGGTGATTTCCAGCTTGAGCGTGGCCGGATTCGCCCCCTGGCGACTGACCAGGCCGAGGAAACGATCGGGTAAATCGAGGCGATCGAGCAGCACGGGCGCGACGTTGACCGCGACCGTCAGTGCCAGCCCCTGGGCTTGCCATGCGGCGTGAGCCTGTAACGCCTGCTCCATCACGTATTCAGTCAGGGCATCGATGAGTCCGCTGCGCTCCGCCAGCGGTATGAATTCCATGGGCGGCACCAGTCCCACGCCCGGCCGCTGCCAGCGAACGAGGGCCTCCATGCCGACGAGCGTTCCCGGCTGGGTATCGAGGGCGATCTGCGGCTGGTAATGCACCGTGAATTGCCGTTGTTCCAGCGCCGCCTTCAGGTTCTCGGAACTGGGCAGATCGTGCCGGACGTTTTGCAGCAAGCCTTCCAGTTCCGCCAGGCGCACCGGTTTTTGCATGGTGCCCAGCATCTTGAGACGCAGTTCCTGGCCCAGACGCACGGCGGCATTTCGCACCCTGGCATCCGCGCCGCTGATGAGCAGGATGGCGGCCGTCATTTGACGCTCGGCGAGCCAGCGCAGGAATTCCACACCGTCCATCTCCGGCATTTGCAGATCGAGGATGATGACCTGCGGCGTATTGACCGCGAGGTAGGCCTCGCAGTCGGCGCGGCGCTGCACGGTGGTCACGCTGTAGCCGCTAAGGCAGGCCACCTCGGTCATGAAGTCGGCGACCTGCGAGTCGTCATCGATCACCAGCAATTGCGGCGTGTCCATTAACCAGTCCCCACGGTCAAACCTCCCCATGCGAGTATTGGGCAAGGGGCTGGGCTGGAAAATCAGGGAGAACCGAAGGATGACCTGCTAAAAACCTTAACCATCTCTAACTCGTTAATATTTCAGCATTAGTTTGAACGGCGTCATCATGGATCCGTCATCTTTCCTCGGTCACGCCCAAGGCCCGGCGCACTGCTTCCTGGAGCGCGTGGGCGCGGTAGGGTTTGGCCAGCCAGAAATCGTTTTCCGTCTTGGAGATATGATTGGCGGCGGCCTGCGGCGCATAACCCGAGGTATAGAGCACCCTCAGCTCCGGACGTTGCGTGCGCAGTTTGAGCGCCAATTCAACACCGGTCATGCCTCCCGGCATGACGACGTCGGTAAACAACAGGACAATGTCCGGATGTCGCGCGAAACATTCCAGTGCCGCCGGACCGTTTTCCGCCGAGATGACCTGACAGCCCATCTCGGTCAATGCCGAAGTCGTGATCGCGAGTACGGCCGGGTCGTCCTCCACCAGCAGAATCTTCTGGCCGCCCAGTTTGCCCCATGTAGAAGTGGTGGTGGTCGCAGATGTCTTGTCGGCGGAAGCGCCCTTGCGATGGCGCGGCAGATAGAGCTTGATGCTGGTGCCATGGCCCACTTCGGAATAAATCTCGATGTGGCCGCCGGATTGCTTGGCGAAGCCATAGGCCATGCTCAAACCCAGTCCCGTGCCTTTGCCGCGTTCCTTGGTGGTGAAAAAAGGCTCGAAGGCATGCCGCCGGACCTCCTCGGACATGCCGGTGCCCGTGTCGCTCACCGCCACCAGCACATACTCTCCCGCATCGGCCTGGGCGTGCCGGGTCACGTACGCCGAGTCGAGGGTGCAGTTGGTGGTCTCGATGGTGAGCACGCCGCCGCCGGGCATGGCGTCGCGGGCGTTGATGGCGAGGTTCAACAGGACATTTTCCATCATGCCGCGGTCGGTCCTGACCTGCCAGAGATCGGCCGCCGGCGCCACCTCAATCTTGATCGTTTCGCCCAGGGCGCGTTGCAATAGTTCCTGCGTCGATTGGATCAGATCGTTGATGTCGAACACCTGGGCCTCGAATACCTGCTTGCGCGAAAAGGCCAGCAGGCTGCGGGTCAGGGAGGCCCCCCCTTCCGCGGCCTTGAGCGCCGCATGGACATAGCGCAAAGCCGTGGCGTCATCCTTGAAACGGCGCTCCAGCAGTTCCAGGTTGCCGATTATCGCCGTCAGCCGGTTGTTGAAATCGTGCGCCACGCCACCGGTCAACTGTCCCACGGCGTCCATCTTCTGCGACTGCGCCAGTTGCTGTTCCATGTGTTTTCTCTGCGTAATATCGGCGCAAGCACCGATCCATCGGCCCTCCGCTTTATCGGCGCCCTTGATGACCATGCCTTGATCCAGCCAATGGCGGTAGCTGCCGTCCTTGCAGCGGACGCGATATTCCTCGGAAAATGGCTTGCTTGGATCTCGCAGATGCGCATCAACCGCGGTGATGACGCGCTCGCGATCTTCGGGATGGATGCTGTTTTCCCATCCGGCCAGGGTGCGATCAAATTCTCCCGGGCCATACCCCAATGCAGCCCCCACGTCTCCATGCCACGTAAGTTCATTGGTATGCGGATCCCATTCATAAATCATATCGTTGCTGGCAGCAGCAACCGTGCGGAATCGTTCCTCGCTTTTCTTGAGCGCCGCTTCTGCCTCCACGCGCTGAGTGACGTCCCGCGTGAGCTTGACAAAGCCCAACAGCTTGCCATTGGGGTCGCGCATCGCCGTAACGACCACGTTCGCGTAAAACTGTGAGCCGTTCCTGCGCACACGCCAACCCTCGGTTTCGCTGTGCCCCACCGCCTGTGCCCGCGCGATCATCTGCGCAGGTATTCCGGCGGCAATGTCCTCCGGTTTGTAAAAGCGCTCTATCGACCGCCCAATGATTTCCTCAGCAACATACCCTTTGAGCCGCCGCGCGCCATCGTTCCAGGTGATGACCCGTCCTTGCGGGTCAATCATGAAAATCGCATAGTCTCGGACGCCTTCGATCAGCAGGCGAAAGCGTTCCTCGCTCTCTTTGACTTTTAGCTCCGCTTCGTGGGAAGCGGTGATATCCGTCCATGACCCTATGATCTCTTTTCCGACCACGCGGAAGTTGTCGCGGATCCAGCGGTATTCGTCCCCCTTGCATAGGAAACGATATTCCACCGTACCGCTCTCCCCTCTCTCAAGAGCCTCCATCTCGGCAATGACACGCGGAAGATCCTCCGGATGTACATGACTGGGCCAGAAATCAGGATCGTTTTGCATGACCTCCGGTTCAATACCGACGATATCCCTGATGGTGTTGCTGACGAAGTTGCAACGATGCGGCTTGTCCCTGCTGGTTGCATAAATAACCGAGGGACTGGAGTTGATCAGATGGGCGAACCGCTGCTCCGCGCGGGCCAATAATTGTTCCTTCTCAAACCGCATCTGTGATTCGGCGAGGATGTTCGCGATGGCCCCGATGAAATGGACGTCGTTATCGGTGAATTTGCGTTTCCTCGTGCTGTGCACGCCGAGTATGCCCAGCGGGTTGCCGACATCCCCGATGATGATGCTGACGCCGCTGACGATGCCGTGTTCGACGAGCAGGGGGATGGCATTGAAGCGTTTTTCCTCGTTGATGTCCTCGACGATGACGGGGGTCTTGGATTTCAGCGTGTAACTGGCCTGCGTGCGCTTTTCGATCTCCATGATGGCATGCCCCACCAGTCCCTTGCGCCAGCCGTGTCCCGCGCTCAACAGCCACGCGTTGCGCTGGTCCGGGATTTTTCTCAACACATCGCAGTATTCAACACGGAGGGTGTGCGTGAGGATGGCGACGGCCTCGTTTTCCACCGTCGCCGGATTGCGCATGACCAGGGCGAATTGTCCCAGACGCGAAATGGCCGCCTGCTGATCGAGACGCTGTTGCAGTTCGTCGCTGGTCCGTTTGCGTTCGGTGATATCGACGGTGAATATCAGGATGCCGCCGATTCCGCCGTCTCCGCGCCGCCAGGGTCGCACCTCCCATCGTTCCCACTGTACACTCCCGTCGGCCCGATCAAAACGATCCTCTTCACACACCTCCGAGGCGCCGGCGAGGCAGCGTTGATGCACCTCGCGCCAGCGCTCCGGGATTTCCGGGAACACCTCGTAATGGGAGCGGCCGATGAGATTCTGGTCGCCCAGTTTGTAGTCGCTCAACCAGCGGCGGCTGACCGCAAGGTAACGCATATCCAGATCGAACATGGCAATGGCCGCGGGGGCGTGTTCGATGAACAGGCGCAGCAGCGCCTCGCTTTCGCGCAACGCGGCCTGCGTCTTTTCCCGCTCCTTGCGGGTGTGCAGAAATTCGATGCCGTGGGCGAACTCGTTGGCGAGCTGATTGAGCAGGATGATCTCGCGATCACCGAAGGCATCCGGCTCGGCCGCGTAGAAATTCAACGAACCATACATCTGCTCGGAGACTATCAAGGGCAGCGCCGCCACCGAGGCATAGCCCCGTTTTGACGCCTCCTCCCGCCACGGCGTAAAGGCTGGATCGGTGAAAATGTTCTGGATCGCGCAGTGCTTGCCGGTCCGGATGGCGGTGCCCACCGGCCCGTGCCCGAGCTCATTGTCCGCCCAGGTGACCTTGATGCGCTCAAGATAACCCTGTTCGAAACCCGCCTGCGCAAGCGGACGGACGGTGCGGGCCTCGTCTCTTTCCGCCCGGCCCACCCAGACCATTTTGAAGCCGATTTCATCCACCAGGATGTTGCAAAACTCGGAGAGGAACCGCTGCTCATTCACGCTCCTCACCAGTACCGCGTTGCATACGCTCAAGGCCTTCAATGCCCGGTTGATGTACTTGAGCTCGTCCTCCTGGCGCTTTCGACTGGTGATGTCGCTTGCGACCGTCACCACGCCGGTGATGTTTCCCGAGGCGTCGCGGAACGGGTGATAACTCAGATTCATGTATCGGCGGCCCATACCCGGATAATCGAGCCAGTGCTCGGCCTGCACGGTTTCGCCTTTGAGACAGCGTTCGGCGTAATCCTTGATCACCTGTCCAAATTGTTTGTCACGGAAGAACTCCGGGGAGGTGTGCCCGATGATTTGTTCGCGGGGGAGTTTGAAATATTTGCATACCTGGTCGTTGACCACCACGTATCGGTTGTCGGCGTCCTTGAATGCCAGCAGATCGGTGGTCGTGGCGACGATTTCACCGTAGCGCCGCAACTCCTGTTCGGATTTCACCAGTTTGAGGATGGTCTGCGACAGGGCGATGGTCTGGCCGATCTGCGAGGCCAGGCTGCGCCCGAAGGCGACCCAGTCCTCCTCCACCAGATTGAGGCTGGTGGAAAACAGTGCCAGCAGCCCGCGGCCGCCGTTGTTCTTGGGCACGGGGATGATCAATGCCGATTCGGATTCAACCTGGCGCAGCAGGACCTCGGCGGCCCCGGTCGGCAGGGCCGGTGAAGGAACCTGCACCGGATATTCAGCGCGCAGGAATTCGGTGAACAGTTCCTGCTGTCCGAACAGGTTCTGCGCCGCGGAAAGCAATTTGTCGCAACCGTATTGCACGTGCAATTGCAGCCGATCTTGATCATCGACTAGATAGAGCAGCCCCTTGGACAACCCGGCGCCATCCAGGCAATGCGCCAGAATTCCCTTCAACGCGGAGTCCGTGTCACGGCCTCGCGTCAGTGTTTCCGAAATGAGGCTCAATTCGTTCAAGATCGCCGCCTGCGCGTAACCGCGCTGCATCGCCCCCACGCGCAGGTTCAGTATGCGATCAAGCTGTGAGGTGACCCGCGCGTGCCGTTCCTTTTCAAATTCCTCGTCGCTGTGCAGGCGGTGCGTCGGCACCGGACTCGACAGACTTTGAACCACCGCATTCAATATTTCCTTCACGCCAACAGCGCGGGAGACATAAGCGCTGGCGCCGATGCGTTCCGCCAGATCGCGATCCGCCTGCTCCAGATAGTTGGCGCTCATCAGCACCACCGGGACCTTGCGCAGCCTGGGTTCGCGGCGCACGGCGTAGCACAATTCAAACCCGTCCATGCCGGGCATCAATACATCGCTGACGATGGCGTCGGGTGGTTGTTTCTGCGCCAAGTCCAGGGCCTCCTGGCCGCTGCGCACGGCGATGACTTCGAAGCCGGCGTTGGTGAATTGCAGGCGCGAGTATTTGAGCTGGGTCGGATCGTCATCCACGAGCAGCAGGCGCCGTCCATGCCCGGGTTTCTCATCAACCGTCTTCGAAGGCAGCAGGTAAGTACGGATGACGGCGAGCAACTGTGACGGTTCGACCGGTTTGATCAGAAAATCCGTGAAGCCGACATCGGCTATGATTCCCTGTTCAACCTTGGTCACGAATCCGGTGAAGGCGATGATGGGAACGCCTTCGCCGCCGGGCAGGGCGCGCAGTTTGCGGACCAGATCGGCGCCGTCGATGTCGGGCAGTTTCAGGTCCTGCAGAATCAATCGGGGCATCCGCCCGGTCGCATGTTCCAGCGCGGTCCTGCCATCACCCACCGCGATCACTTGATAGCCTTCCTTCTGCAGTGTGACCTGCACCAGCTTGAGCGTGATGGGGTTGTCCTCAACCACCATGATCGTTTCATGCGCGGGCGTGCCGCCGGAGGGTGGCGGCGCGGTTTTCTTCCGAATCATCTGGAACTCCCTGACTTGGACGACTCCATGTATCTGGCAATCTCGATGGGAAAACTGCGGACATCGATCGGCTTGGTGATGTAACCGCTGCAACCGCTGGCACGCGCCCGTTCATCATCGCCCTTCATGGCATAGGCCGTCAGCGCGACGACCGTGATATCGCGGGTCACCGGATTGGATTTCAGTTGCCGTGTCAGCGTCAACCCGTCCATGCCCGGGAGTTGGAGGTCCATGAGGATCAAACGCGGATGAAAGGTATCGAGCACCCCCAGCGCTTCCTCGGCGTTCGTGGCGACACGCACTTCATAGCCTTCCGTGGACAGCAGCACCTTGATGAGTTTTGAATTTACCGGATTGTCGTCGACAACCAGCAGTGGCTCCCCGCTCATAAGTCAGGCCTTAGTTTCGTTTATCCGCGCGCTGCGCCGGCGCCAATTGGTGCAGGGCCTCCAGCAGCGACATGTCCCCGCGGGGATCGCTTATTTTGACGACGGCATGCGCATGAGGTTGGAAACGCAACCACAGCTGCTGGGCCGGCGTGATGCTTCTGCTGATGGTCCAGACCACCACCGGTACATGTGGACAATCCTCCGATCGATGCGCCTGCTCCAGGAACTCAAACCCGCTCATCTCCGGCATCAAGAGATCCAGCAACACGGCATCCGGTTTCTCCTGCTTTAGCAACGTCAGGCCCTGTTCGCCTCCCGCCGCGACCAACACGCCATAACCGAGATCGGTCAGCAAGCTCTCCGCGAGCTTCAGGGCCTTGGGGTCATCGTCCACCACCAGGATGCGATTGCCGGTCCCGCCGCGGACGCCGGCCTGCTCCAGTGCCCGTACCAGCATCTCGCGGGTGACCGGTTTGGTCAGGAATGCCTTCACCTCCGTCCGCGCCTTCGCCTTGTCAGTCAATACCGAGACCATGATGACCGGAGTCGCGCTGTTGGGGCCTTTCTCCTGCACCGCCTTGAGCACCTGCCAGCCGCTGACGTCGGGCAGCAGGAGATTGAGCACGATGGCGTCGTAAGCCTTCTCGCGGCAGCAGGCGATGGCCTTCGCGCCGTTCATGACCGCCTCCGTCCGGTAACCGGCCTCGCCCAGCACGCGTGTCAACCAGGCCAGATCGTCGCTGTTGTCGTTGATCACGAGGAGCAGCGGCGCGTCCGCCGATGCCTGCCGCACCGGCAACGGCTCACCTTCGGCAGTCGCCATCGCCTGCCGTGGCAGCACGGCGTAAAATACGCTGCCTTCACCGAAGGTGCTGCGCACGCCGACTTCGCCGCCCTGTGCCTCCACCATCCGCTTGGTCAACGCCAGCCCCAGTCCCGTGCCCTGGTATTTTTTGGCGGTACTCGAGTCGATTTGCTGAAATTCCGAAAACAGCCGCGGGATATCCTCCGCGCGGATGCCGATGCCGTGGTCTTCGACTTCGATGCGGTAGTGACTCGAGCCCTGCGGCAATGCGCGGATAAGCACCCTGCCGCCCTCCGGCGAGAATTTGATCGCATTCGAGAGGTAGTTGTATAGAATCTGCTTGAATTTGGCCGGGTCCGCAGTGATACCCGTCAATTCGGCATCCACCGTGACTTCCGCCTTGATGCGCTTCTTCAGCATCAGCGTGCGCAGCACGGTGTGCACCTCGCCGATGAGATTGTCGAGATCGACGGGTTCGGGGTGAAACTCCATCTTGCCGGCCTCAACCTTCGCCAGGTCCAGCACGTCGTTGATGAGTTGCAGCAGGTGCAATCCGCTGGTCAGGATGTCGCCGAGATATTCCTTCTGTTCCTCCGAGACCTCCCCCACCTTGCCGTCGTGCATCAGTTCGGAGAAACCGATGATGGCGTTCAACGGCGTGCGCAGTTCGTGCGACATGTTGGCGAGAAATTCGCTCTTAAGGCGGCTCGCTTCCTGCAACTGATGGCCCTGTTTTTCCAGCTCCTCATTTTTCCGGTGCAACTCCTCTTCCCTCACCGTGAGTTTCTTATTGGCCGCTTCCAGTTCCAGATTGGTCCGGGCCAGTTGCTCGGCATACGCAGCGCGCGTTTCAGCCGCCTCCTGTTCGGCGCGGGCGCGCAGCAGTGCCATTTCCCGTTCCTTGAATTCCGCGATGATGCGCTGATTTTCCTCATATAACTGCCGCCGCCGGATCAGGGCGCGCAATCGCGCCTTGATGATTTCAATGTCACGTGACTTGCCGACCACGTCATCGGCGCCGGCGATGATGACTGCGGTCATGTCCTTTTTGGTTTCGCGGCCGGTCAATGCAAGGATTATGAACGTGCGATCCAGCGTTCTGCGCGCCTCCACCAGACGCTGGCAAATTTCTGTCCCGCTGATGTCCGGGAGGACGAGATCCAGCACCACGCCGTCAAACGGCTGCAATGCCAGCCGCTCAAGCGCCCTGGCGGCCGTGTTTGCAGTTTCAATTTGATAACCTTCCCGCGATAACTCCGCCACGACGAATTTCAGATAAGTGGGGTCATCTTCGATCACCAGCAGGCGGGTGGCGGCAAAACGTGTTTCACTGGCGCTGATGACATCCTGGATGCGTGATTTCCTGAGCAATGCCTGAATGCGGATCAGGAGAATCTCGTTCTCTTCCGATTTCCTGAGATAATCGTCAGCGCCGCTTTCCAACCCCCATTGTTCGGTGTGCGCGTCTTCTTCGCCGGTCAGCATGAGAATGGGGATGCCCCGCGTGTCGACGTTCATCCGGATCCGGCGGCAAAGCTCATCGCCGTGAATCCCGGGCAGGTGGTAATCGGTGATCATGAGATCAGGAAGCGCTTGGTTGAGCTGTTTGAGAGCGTCCTCGGCGCTGCGCGCGCTGTCCACGTCGTATCCCTCCCCCTCGAGGAAATATCGCAGGCGCAGCGCCTGGGTCTCGGAGTCCTCCACGATTAGAATGCGTTCCATTTTCTCGCCTTTAAAGCCGTCTCTCACCGTCGATGGACGTTAATTACGATTCAAGCTTACTGACCACGCAGTAAACGGGTAAGCAGCGTGGCGATTCCCTCCGGCCCCAGCACGTGACTTGCGGCATCGAGTTTGACGGCCTCGGCGGGCATCCCGTAAATGACCGAACTTTCCTCATCCTGGGCGACGGTGACCGCGCCCTGCTCCCGCATCAATTTCAATTCCTGCGCGCCGTCCCTGCCCATGCCGGTCAGCAACACGCCGACCGCCTTCGGCCCATAGACCCCGGCCACCGAGCGAAATAGAAATGAAATCGACGGACGCAGGCCGTTTTCCGGAGGGTCATCGCTCAGCACAATGCGGCGTTTACTGTCCACACCCATGTGAACTCCATCCGGCGCAATGTATACATGACCGGTCAGCACCGGGTCGCCCGCGGCGGGCATGTGGATCGGCAGGCTGCACGAGGTCGCCAGCCAGTCGGCGAGGCCCTGCACGAACCCGGCCGCGATGTGCTGGACGATCAAAACGGCAGCGGGAAAACTCCGCGGCAGTGCTGAGAGGATGGCGCGCAATACCGGCGGGCCTCCGGTCGAGGCGCCGATGGCCACCAGCTCACATTCGGTCGAAATATGCCGCATGCCCGTCCGCGCGGGCGCCGTTTCGATCATCCGCGGCCTGGTTGACCTTGCCCAACGGCGGACCACGCGCACTTCAGACATGAGCTGGACGGTGTTCACCAGTTCCTTGGCGGTCGCGGCGTGATCGGGATGCCCGGGTCCGGGCGGGTGCTGGAGAAACGCCAATGCTCCCGCGTCTATCGCACAGAAAGTCGCCGCGACTTGATCCGTGAGCGTCCCGCTGACCACGATGATCGGCACCGGATCCTTTTGCATGATGCGCCGCACTGCTTCAAAGCCGTCGATCTTGGGCATGTGCACATCCATCAGCACGACATCGGGATGCACGCGGCTGACGGCTTCCACCGCCTGTTCTCCGTCGCCGACGGCCGCGATGACGTGCATCCCTGGACTCGAATTGATGAGATGGACCAGAAATTCCCGTGAAGTGGGGGAATCTTCCGCGATGAGTACCTTGATGGGGGCCTTGGCCACGGTTACGCCAGTCTGCGGACGATATCCAGGAGCCCGCTCTGATCAAAACTGCTCTTCACGATGTAGGCGTTGGCGCCGACATCGATGCCGCGCTCGCGATCCTCGCGGGAGGCCAGCGCAGTGACCAGCACCACCGGCAGATCAGTGAGCGTCTTTTCAGCACGGATCTTCGCGGTCAGATCAAATCCATTCATCCGCGGCATCTCGACATCCGACACCACCAGATCAAATTTATCAACCCTGAGTCTTGTGAATGCATCCAGACCGTCGACGGCCGTTTTCACCTGATAGCCGGCGGTTTCCAGGATGTTCTTGAGCAGCGAGCGCGCGGTGATGGAATCTTCGACAACCAGAACCGACTTCATCCTTTCTTCCGCTGCGGATACCCTTTCCGCTGGTCGAGGCACGGCTTCCACTTCCGCAGCGGACTTCATCAGATCGGCGACATTCAGGATTGGAACCAGCGTTCCTGTTCCTGTGATGGTCGCGCCGGCGACGTTCCGCACTCTCGAGAGCTGGGACCCGAATCCCTTCAGCACCACTTCCAGCTCCTGTTGTACTTCATCCACGACGAAGGCGATGTGTTCGCCGCCGAAGGCGACGATCACCACGGATTCCAAGTCGGGATGTTCCCCCCTGCCCGCGGCGGGCAGACGCAGGGCATCCCGTAGATTCACCAGCGAGATTGCGTGTCCGTTGAGTCGCACGGCGGCCTTGTTTTCGATCGTTTTGATATCCTCGCGCCGGATTCTTACCACGCGTTCCATGTTGATCGTGGGCAGGATGAATCGCTGCCCTCCGGCGCGCACCATCACTCCCCGATATGCTGCCAGCATCAGCGGGAGGGTGATGCGAAACAATGTTCTTTTGCCACCCCGTGATTCGACGGTAATACTCCCGCCGAGACTTTCAACCTTTTCCTGCACGATGCTCAAACCCAGCCCCCGGCCGGAAATATCCGTCACAATCGGACTCGTGGAAACTCCGGATCGAAAAATCAACGAGAGAATTTCCTGCTCGTTCAATTTTTGAGCCTCTTCCGCGGAGACGACGTCCAGCTTGCGCGCCGTCGCCAGAACCTTTCCTGGATCGATGCCCCTGCCGTCGTCGGAAATTGTAATTTCCGCCCGGCCGGTGGTCTTCTGTGCGATCGTGATGACTATGGTCCCACCCTTTGGTTTGTTGCATCGCCGGCGTTCGGCCGGCGTTTCGATGCCGTGGTCTATGCAATTGCGCAGGATGTGGATGAGCGGATCTTTCATCGCCTCCTGTATGCGCCTGTCGATTTCGATATCCCCGCCCTCAACGGTCAGGGCGACCTCTTTGTTCTGCTCCCGCGCCAGGTCCCTTACCAGTTTGTGCAGCGGCTCGATCAGGACGGAGACGGGCAGCATGAGCAACCGCCGCGCATCCTCGAGCAGACCATCGATCATTTTGCCCAGGGCACGCCCGTCGCGGGCGGCGGACGCCGTCATCGCCTCCAGTCGATGTGTCAGCGTGCGCATGTCGGCGATTTGGGTGCGTATCAAACCCAGTGATTCCGGGTCGTTACAATTATTCTTTCGCTCGATGGATGCCGGCGGCGGGCCGGCTGTACCCGGCGAGTTCGCGGAGAGTTCTGTGTAAAGTGCTTCCAGTCCCTTTCCATGCGCGAGAAGCATGCCCACGATTTCCTTCAGTTCGACGACGCGTTGTTCCGCGGCGAGTTTGGCGGGCAGCATTTCCTCAGCCTGTCTGAACAAGGTATCAAGCTTCCAGCTCGCGACCCTGACCGTATCCGCCGCCGTCTTATGTTCAATCGCGGGCGCCTGTGGGGCCGCAGCCGGCGTTTGAATGACGGATGGCGCGCTGTCGCGCGACCCGCGCGTCTTCGTTGGTCGTACCGCACTGCGCTGGATTCCGGATATCAGCGGCGTCCCGGTCCCTTTCGCCATCGCCTCCAGACGTTGAACCGTGGGTGACATCCGTGGCGTTGCGGAGGTGGTTTCGCTCTCGGCAAGAAGTTTATTTAGATCCTCAACGGCTTCGTGCAACAGATCGAATAAATCGCGGGAAAGCGAGACGTTGCCGCGCTTCAGCGCCGCAAAAACATCCTCCAAAGGCTGGCACAGAGAGACCACGGCCGTCATGTTGACCACGCGCGCCGCACCCTTGAGACTGTGGACCTCGCGGAAGACGGTTTCGATCAGTTCCCGCTGCCTTGCCTCGACGGGTGCCTTCTCCAGTTCGAGCAGGCCCGCCGAAATCGAGCCGAGATGTTCCTCGGCCTCCACCGCGAAGGTCTCGCGCAACCGCTTCAGAAGTTCTTCGTCTTTATCGACCATGTGCCATTCACATCCTCTACAACCGGTATTGCTCGACAACCGATTTCAGCTTCTGCCCGAGGTCATTAAGATTATGGGCGGAGGATTCAACTTGTTTGGTGCCTATTGCATTCTGTTCGCTTGCCTGGTGGATATTGCCCATCGCCAGCGCCACCTGATCCAT
>DATJVC010000011.1 GCA_035501935.1 Gammaproteobacteria bacterium
CCGCCGCAAGCTTGCTATGCTTCGCGGATGGCTGGACGAATACCGGAATCGTTCATTAATGATCTGCTGGCGCGCGTCGACATCGTCGACGTCATCGACGAGCACGTGCCGCTGAAAAAGGCCGGGCGCAACTTTCAGGCCCGCTGCCCCTTCCACAACGAACGCACGCCGTCGTTCTCCGTCAGCCCCGACAAGCAGTTTTATTACTGCTTCGGTTGCGGCGCGAGCGGCACGGCCATCGGTTTCCTGATGGACTATCTGCACATGGATTTCCCCGAGGCGATCCAAGACCTGGCCGGCCGTGTCGGCATGACCGTGCCCGTGGAAGCGGGCTTCAAGGGCAAAACCGGCGATGGGGAACGTCTCTACACCCTGCTGGCGCAGGCGCAACAGCACTACTCCGCGCAACTCAAGGACCATCCGCAGTCGGGACGCGCCAAGGAATATCTCAAGGGCCGCGGACTGGACGGCCGCACGGCGGCGGCATTCCAACTGGGCTACGCGCCGCCCGGTTGGGAAAACCTGCTCAAGGCGCTCGGCACTGATAAAGAGAAGGTCCGCGATCTGGAGGCCGCCGGCCTGCTCATCCGCAAGGACGACGGCAGCCACTACGATCGCTTCCGCGACCGCATCATGTTTCCCATCCTCGACCAGCGCGGCCGCGTGATCGGTTTCGGCGGCCGCGTGCTCGGTGACGACGAACCCAAGTATCTGAACTCACCGGAGACCCCGCTGTTCCACAAGGGCCGCGAGCTGTACGGCCTGTTTCAGGCGCGCAAGGCCAACCGCCAGTTGCAACGCCTGTTCGTGGTCGAGGGCTACATGGACGTCATCGCCCTGCACCAGCATGGCGTCACCAGCGCGGTGGCCACGCTCGGCACCGCCACCACGCCCGATCACATGGAGCGCCTGTTCAAGGCCACGCCGGAAGTGGTGTTTTGCTTCGACGGCGACGAGGCCGGCCGCAAGGCGGCATGGCGGGCGCTGGAAGTCAGCCTGCCGGTGTTGCGCGAGGGGCGCTACGTCAGTTTCCTGTTCATGCCCGCGGAGGAAGACCCGGACAGCCTCGTGCGCAAGGACGGCCCGGCGGTGTTCAACAATCCGAAACGCTTCACGCCGCTGTCGGATTTCCTGTTCGATTCCCTGCTCGCGCAGGTCAACCCCGGCACGGATGAAGGCCGCGCCAGACTCGTGGACTTGGCCAGGCCGCTGTTGTCCGGCGTGCCGTCCGGCGCTTACAAGCAACTGCTGGCGCAGCGGCTGGCGAAGCTTGCGGACATGGATTTGCCGACGGTGGCATCCCTCGTCGGCGCCAGGGCCGTCAAGACGGCGCCGCCCGGATATCCGCAGTCCGCGCGGCCCGCGTCCCGTTCGCCTTCGCTGGTGCGCAGCGCCATCCGCCTGCTGCTGCACAAGCCGTCACTGGCGCTCAAACTGGAATCGCCACCCGACCTGCGCGCCTCGACCCTGCCCGGCGCGGCGCTGCTGCAGGAGTTGGTGGAACTGGTCCGCGCCCAGCCGGGAATGAACAGCGCCGCCGTGCTGGAGCATTGGCGGGATCGCGAGGAGGTGTCGCACCTGCGCAAGTTGCTCATGGATGAGATCCCCGCCGATGATGAAGGCGCGGAACAGGAATTCAGGGCGGCGATAGGCAAGGTTTCCGCGCTGGCGGGTAAAAAAGAGACCGTTTCCGCGCCCGGCAAGCGGCCCAGTGAACTGACCGAGGAGGAAAAGAGCGCGCTACGGGGCAGATTCAAATCGGGCAAGCCGACGAAGAATTAAAATACGTCTAGGTTGTTTCGGCCGCGTAGGGTAGAATGCGCGCCCTTTTTTCGGGCACAGGGATGGATTGGCAGTGGCGCATATGGAATCTTGGTCTAGACTTATAGTCTTAAGTTACCCGTACGGATTGATTTGTTTGGCGGCGGTTCATTATTCCCAACATTTACAGTGAGTTAGCGACTCTAAACGCGCATGGACATCATCGAAGAACTTGAAGGCGGCGGCGACGAGCAATCACAGCTCAAGCTGCTCATCGCCAAAGGCAAGGAGCAGGGCTTCCTGACCTATCACGAGGTCAACGACCACCTGCCGGATGACATCGTCGATCCGGAACAGATCGAAGACATCATCAACATGATTAACGACATGGGCATCACGGTGCACGAGACCGCTCCGGACCCCGACGCCCTGCTCATGGCCGAGGCCACGCCGGTCAACACCGACGAGGACGAGGTCGAGGAGGCCGCCGCCGCGCTGGCCAGCATCGACGCCGAACTGGGCCGCACCACCGACCCGGTGCGCATGTACATGCGCGAGATGGGCACCGTGGACCTGCTGACCCGCGAGGGCGAGATCACCATCGCCAAGCGCATCGAGGAGGGCCTGAACCAGGTGCTCTGCGCGCTGGCCGACTACCCGCAGGTCATCGACATGTTCCTGGCGGAGTACGGGCGCGCCGACAAGGGCGAAATCAAGATCACCGACGTCATCAGCGGGTTCATCGACCCCAACCAGGGGGTTGCCGAGGAAGCGCCCGAACTGGAGATCAAGGAAGCACCGGTGAAGGCCGCCAACGATGAAGCCGAGGAGGCCGAGGAAAGCGACGAGGAAGAGGATCCGCTGAGCAAGGCCATCGATCCGGTGGAATGCAAGAAGCGTTTCAACGCTCTGAAGCGCCTGCACCTGCGCACGCTGGCGGCGTTCAAGAAGCACGGCCGCTCCGAAAAGAAGGCGAAAAAGCTGCGCGAACAACTGCAGGCCATGTTCCTGCAATTCAAGATTGTGCCCAAGATGGTCGAGCAACTGACCGGCTACGTGCGCCAGGTGGTGGATGACATCCGCGATCTGGAAAAGCAGGTGATGGAGGTCTGCTGCAAGCAGGCCGGCATGCCACGCAAGGACTTCATCACCGCCTATCTGGACAACGAGGCCAACGTGCGCTGGGTGAAGAAAGTCGTCAAGACGCGCCATTCCTACAATGCGGGGCTCAAAAAACACGAGCCGCACATCATCGCGCTCCAGAAAAAGCTGGGCGAGCTGGCCAAGCGCACGGGGCTGACCATCAGCGAGATCAAGGACATCAACCGCCGCATGTCGATCGGCGAGGCCAAGGCCCGCCGCGCCAAGAAGGAAATGGTGGAGGCCAACCTGCGCCTCGTGATCTCGATCGCCAAGAAGTACACCAACCGCGGCCTGCTGTTCCTCGACCTCATCCAGGAAGGCAACATCGGCCTGATGAAGGCGGTCGACAAATTCGAATACCGCCGCGGTTACAAGTTCTCGACCTACGCGACATGGTGGATCCGTCAGGCCATCACGCGCTCCATCGCCGATCAGGCCCGCACCATCCGCATCCCGGTGCATATGATCGAAACGATCAACAAGCTGAACCGCATTTCGCGCCAGATCCTGCAGGAGATGGGCCGCGAGCCGACACCGGAGGAACTGTCCGTGCGCATGGAAATGCCGGAGGAGAAGGTGCGCAAGGTGCTCAAGATCGCCAAGGAGCCGATCTCCATGGAGACGCCCATCGGCGATGATGAGGATTCGCATCTGGGTGATTTCATCGAGGATCAGAACACCCAGATCCCGGTGGACTTCGCCACCTTCGAGGGCCTGCGCAAGATCGTCAAGGACGTGCTGGAGAGCCTGACCCCACGCGAGGCCAAGGTGCTGCGCATGCGCTTCGGCATCGACATGAACACCGACCACACGCTGGAAGAAGTCGGCAAGCAGTTCGATGTGACCCGCGAGCGCATCCGCCAGATAGAGGCCAAGGCCCTGCGCAAGCTGCGCCATCCCACACGCTCGGAACACCTGCGCACCTTCCTCGACTAGAACGGCTCAAATGCCGTTCGCCCTGAGCCTGTCGAAGGGCACATAAAAAAGCCGCACACCAGTGCGGCTTTTTTTATCCGTTTTACCTACAATAGTATTTGTAGGTTGATGCAAAACGTCATGAGAAAGGCCAGATGCTGGGCGCCGCGGACGAGAAAGCGAGACAGTACAAACCAGTACGGCGAGCTTTCGAGTGAGTAGCAACAACGCAGATGTCCTTCGCAGTAGTTTTGCATCAGCCTGCCATGGGCCTGTAGCACAATTGGTTAGTGCAGGGGACTCATAATCCCTTGGTTGCAGGTTCGAGTCCTGCCGGGCCCACCATCCCATTCAGTCAAATAGAAGCTCCCTCAAATAGTGACGGCTTTGTGCCAAATGCAGAATCAAAAGGACTACACTGAGCTACGATTATTAGCGTATTGACACGGGGCCAGCGCCTCGCCGGGAGCAGTTCTGGTTATGCTGGCGATAATGCATGGGGCAGTTAAAAAGATTGTGTTGTATCTATTCCGCTGGCCCTGGATACGGCGCCCGCTATGCCGTGTTCTTTTCCACCTGCTCATAGGACGGCGGGGGGTAGTGTGGTCACGATGGTGCTACGGAATACAGCGTCGTACGGTGTATCTGGTACCGCCAACTTATGAAGATCTGATCTGGATATTCGCGCAATATCAAAACGTCGAAATAATGGAAATGTTCGGCGGCGGCGATCTGGGGCCTGCGAAAATACTACTGCAGTACCGAAGCGGAACATTAGTAGTGGCCACCATCATGAGTATAGCCACCCGCCGGCGTATAGGCTTCGTTGTCATCTACCCGCCATACGGCGGCGACTTCAATTTTTGGGAGATCGGAATGGCAATCACGGCGTTTGCCGATCGAAATGCTTTTAACGCAATCAATGCTACTGATGCTGTCGGATACTACATGTTCTCACATCTTCGGGCGCGGTTCGTCGGCTGGCGCATTCGCGAGGATAATCTTGCGTGCGATGCCATGGTACGCCGAGTTGGCTACCCTGCGGGAGAAACTCTGGAAATCGGCGGCCACAGCCACATGATCTATCGTCTGGACAAAGCAGGATGGGCGAAACGAGAATTCAAAATTGAGGCGGGGGAGAAGCAAAATGCTGACGGTATTGGAGTTCCTTATACCATTCTCCAGCCTCCAATGTATGAACCTCGTTCGCAGCCGGAAACTATCGGCAAATCCATCAGTAACGACATGGTGGCGACTGTTTGATTCGAATTTGCAAGCCTATATTATTAGTGTCAGGATACCGTAACTATATCGGTTCGCTTACTGCCCTAATGGATAGTCAATGCCATATTGCGGTATGCGCCTAGAGGGCTCCAAACACCTACTCGACCGGTGACCTGAGGAGAGCGGCCATGGGAATGTATGTTGGTGGACGTACTGACAAATCGGCTGGCAATCAGTCCAGTCCACAAAAGGGCCAGGGTGACAGCCCCAGTAAAGGCGGAGGCAGCGGAACTCCTTCTTCACAGAAAGGCAGCGGTATTGGTGGGAGCTCTGGTGATGCCAATCCCAGCGACGCGTTCCAAAATCCAGCGAACACACCAGGGCAACAATCATTTTGATCCTGGTGTAAGCCGTTTTTCCAGTCGTTGAGTGTCAATCTGCACTCATGTTTGGCTCTTCCACGGTTTTTTAACGAACTACACTGAACTACGGTTACTAACAGTTTGACGCAGGGCCAGCGCGGTAAAGGGCTGATTCAGTTAGTAGCTATATTTTGCAAACCCAGCTCATAATCCCTTGGTCGAAGGTTCGAGTCCTTCCGGGCCCACCACCATTTTTTTGATCCCACTGAGCGTTGTCGTCAGCCATCTGCCAACCTTGCCCCTGCGCCAGCCATGCTCATATCCAGGGCCATGTGGGGCACTGTAGCATGATGATTTACATATGTGTCACGATGAGTTACACTTTGCATCGTGATTCGCAGTTTCCGGCATAAGGGATTGGCGGCGTTCTTCATGGAGGGTGACGCCAAAGGTGTCAGGCCGGACCAGCGGGCGCGCAGTCAATCGAGATTGAACGCGCTGCATCATGCGGCAACGCTGGAAAACCTGAACCTGCCGGGCTTCGGATTGCACGCCCTGCATGGCAAACCCAAACGGTATGCCATCAAGGTCAATGGGCCGTGGCGGATCACCTTCGAATGGATCGATGGTGATGCATGGCGCGTCGATCTGGAACAGTATCATTGAGGATGACGGAATGAGTAAGCGCGAGTACATCGTAAAAGGTCCTCCCAAGCTGGCGCCGATTCACCCCGGCGTGCTGCTGCGGGATGACGTGTTGCCGGCCCTGGGCATATCGGTATCCGAGGCGGCGCGCCTGCTGCGCATCAGCCGGCAGACGCTGCACCGCGTGCTGGCAGGCACCGTCGCGGTATCCCCGGAGATGGCGCTGAAGCTCGGCAAGTTCTGCGGCAACGGACCGGAATTGTGGATCCGAATGCAGGCGGCTTATGACCTGTGGTGCGCCGAGCAACGGCTGCGTAATGAATTGAAGTTGATCCCGGTGAAGGTGGCAGCATGATGGTTCTGCAACCACGAATTGCACGCAGCAACCCGCCAGTGTAGCTTGGTGGGCCGGTGCGGGACTCATAATCCCTTGGTTGCAGGTTCGAGACCTGCCGGGCCCACCATTCCTTAATTAACATGGATTCTCTTAATGTGGGCGAACACTTGTTGGGGGCTTCTTAGCCTCGCAATTGCATTCGCGTTGGCTCGGCTGGCCATGCTGTGGACGGTTGGACACGAAGAATGGGGACCACGATTAGTCATTGCAGCAGCAATATGTTTTATAGCTAGTATGGTTTGCTTTTTGTGGCCGTTAATTAGGAATATTATCAAATGTTCATCACGAACCGACTACATGATTCCACTAAAAGATGCTGCAAGAAGTATTTATCAGGATTTGAGGACGTTCGATAATCAGCATGCGCATCTATTAATGGCAGGCGATGGACATGAATCGCAAAATCACATCCTAGAATATTTCGCCATTTGTATATTTCAGCATGCAAATATTTTGGGGAAGCATCCGCCATCAAATGTTCCAGAAAAGATAACTCCAGAAGAACTTGCGAGAGGTTTATTAATAGATGGTGGAGATGCTTTCAAAAAATTTGATAAGAAAGAGCCAGAATATACGGATCTAGTTGTTGATAAAAGAGAATTACCAAGGATATTAAATTTATTAAAATCCCAGATTTAGAGCGACTGAAGCTTGGCGCATCGACATTCTTTCCGAACCTTAGCTGGTAGAGCGCGCTGTCTAACACAAGCATCGATAACGCTGGCATAAGGACCATGCCACTTGCCATGTTTCGGATCTGAGCCACCAGCCAACCCAGACCCATCGTTGCAGAAAGCGCAGGAACCGACGTGAAGAACTACTTTATGTGGACCGGCTTGTCAGTTTTCGTAGAGGTAATAGCTCATAGAGCCATTGAGCTACAGCATTGTCTCATTCACAGTGACGCGGTGTTTTTGGAGATGGACTGCGATATTCAAACCTGTCCGCTTACCCGCGCTGGTGCTGCGGTTGTAGGAGTTTAGTTTTCTCACACACTCCTGTATCGCTAGACTTAGCTTCAACCCATCCTCAAATGAGACCGATACGTTTAGCATTTCCGTCCTAGGCGAAAGTGCTGACACGTCAGGACTAAAGTTAGAGACAGTGCATCCCCCGAAGGAAAACTTTTTGATCTTCATCTCAGTTGGCATGATTTCCCCATTCTTGTGTTGGCTAACGTAATTTAGGATCTATTTGGATAAATAGTGACGCGATCGATACAAGATTATATTAAAGTTTGATTGACTGATTAATCAAGATTGCATGTTATGCGTAACGAGTCTTTGAATCCTAACACCAAGGGACGTACCACGTTTCTTTGAATAAACACTAACCGGCCATGCTCTGCCACGCGTCTACTTCAAGGGCAAACTTACCTGGCGAGACTACGGCGAGGCGGCTCACTCAACCGTGATAATCAGTACGGCGTGCCGTCCTTGTGCGCGAACAGCCACTTGCCGTCGACCATCCTTACTTTCAAGTCATCGTCCGGGTAGCTGCCTTCATCGCCGGGAGTCCGGTCGCCCACTTCAAGGTAGACAACCTCTTCTTCAGTTTCGTTGATCAAGTGATGGCCGTTGCCGGTGCCTGCCTTGAATCCGGCGCACATGCCCGGTGAGAGCCTCGTCCGGCCCTCATCGGTATGCAGCGTCGGGTGCCCTTGCAGGATATAAACGAACTCGTCCTGTTTGGTGTGGGCGTGGCGCAGTGCCGACATCGCGCCGGGGGCCAGCCGCGTCAGGTTGACGCCGAAATTGCTGAGGCCGAACAGATCGCCCAGCGGCTGCTTGCGCCGGCCCGCGACGCGTGAGGCGAAGGGCTCTGGATACAGCGTCGCCTTTGTTCTTGGCGGCGCCTGATCCGCGACGATGGCAACAGGGTGCGTTGGATACGTCATGTTGCCCCCACTACCCCCTCCTGAACGCCGCTTGGTACAGCGCGAACGTTACCAACACGTATGCAAGCGTCCGTACGGCGATCAGCGCCGTCTCCAGCGAGTCCTTCATTCCAAGAATCGTAGCCAGATGAGATAGCCCAAACAGGCCGAAGGCCATGCCAACGTAAAGAAGCAACATCATTCCCGATCGCCGCCAGCCTATGAAACCGAAGGCCAGGATGGCCACACACAAGACCAGATTGACGATGTATACCGGATCCCATATTACGTTCATTTCACACCTCCTCTGAATGCTCCGAAAGTTAGCTTGCTGGCACCGCGCTTCTTGTCAGTCAGCCGCCAATTCAGACAGATATTGTTCGTCGCCGACCTTTTCCAACCAATCGACAGGCCTGCCGTCGAGCCATTCTTGAATGGCAATATGACTCATCCCAGTTGTAGCTGTTGCACCATGCCAATGTTTCTCACCGCATGGACAGGAGATTACATCGCCGGCACGGATCTCCTTTTTCCTGCCTTCCCAGCATTGGATCCAACCGCAACCGGACGTGACAATCAAGTTTTGCCCGAGTGGGTGCGTATGCCATGCCGTGCGGGCGCCAGGCTCGAAGGTTACCAAAGCTCCAGAGACACGCGCGGGCTTGTCTGCCTGAAAAAGCGGGTCGATGCGAACATCGCCGGTGAAATACTCTTTAGGGCCCTGCGTAGAAGGCTGTGAGCCATTTCTTTTGATTTCCATTTTCCAGACTCCAGTTATACGCATCGGAACAATGAGGCCTGACGCCTGAATCAAGCCGCGCCGCGAAGCGGCGTCGGCTTGAATGAATTGTCAGGCCAACCGCTGATTATTTTGGAGCGAGTTCGCCGTACCAGTAAGCCGCCGTGACTCCGCCATCCATCAAGAAATCGCTGCCGGTGATGAATGTGCCCTCCGGTCCCATCAGCAGAGCGCCAACAGCTCCCACTTCATCCGGCGTACCGCCGCGCCCGGCCGCGGACAGCTCAATCATGCGCCTGTAACCCTCGCCGCGAGGGCCATTCAGCTCGTCCCTGGCGAGAGGCGTGAAAATAATGCCGGGGCTGATGGTATTAACCCGGGCACCACGCTTGCCCCACCGAACCGCCTCGGCCATCACCCGCAGTGAGTTCCCACGCTTGGAGATTTGGTAAGCGTGCAGCGAGTCCCTTATTTGGTCCGGCTGGAGCATCGGAAGAGCAAGCAACTCGTCGGCGGGCGTCGTCGCCAGCGCCTTGTTTTGCTCGGGTGTCAGCGCCGGGAGGCGGTGCCCCGACTGCGAAGCGATAACGACGCCCGCTCCGCCGCTTGCGATGACGTTGCCGAACTCTTCGAGCACAATGGCTGTCCCGTAAAGATCGACCTTGAAAATCGTGGCCGGCGACGCCTGCGAAGGGGAGACACCAGCGGCGTGAATGACCCCGGCGACGTCTCCAAGCCCCGCAGCCATTTGGACGAGCGCATGGACTGACTCACGCGAGGATACGTCCACTGTCGTTGTGCGCACGTCAAATCCGGCGTCGCTCATGACTTTCGCCGCCGCCTCCGCATTTTCACGTCGTAGATCGGCGAGCAAGACCCGCCTGCCTGCGCTCACGCGGCGGGCAATCGCTTGGCCAATCGATCCTGGTCCGATGACTGCGATAACGCTGGTCATGGCGAACTCCTTCAGGTAGGCCTGACGTAATTGAGATGTCACGTAGATGCCAGGGTCAGACCCTCTATTTCTCTTTCCGGATCCATTAAATTTTCAGAATAGAATTATAGTATCCTAAATCGATGCCAACATGACGAATCAACCACCAACAGTATCTTATGCGAGATAACACCTTGAATCCGGATGTAGCTAGTCTGCTGCCGCAAAGTGATCTTTCGCGGCGGCAGTTCATCGGCGCGACGCTGGCGGTGGGCTTCGCCCTCGCGGTGCGGCCGGTTTCCGCCGGGACGATCACCACCCCCAGCGAGGGACTGACCGCCGGTGCGGTGCGCATACCGGTGGCGGACGGCGAGATCCCCGCCTATCGCGCCATGCCTGCGCGCGGCGGGCTGTTCCCGGTCGTGCTGGTGGTGCAGGAAATCTTCGGCGTGCATGAATACATCCAGGACGTCTGCCGCCGCCTGGCGAAACTCGGTTATCTCGCCGTCGCGCCGGCGCTGTACGCGCGCCAGGGCGATCCGTCGAAGCTCTCCGACATCCAGACCATCGTCAGCACCATCGTCGCCAGGGTGCCGGACGCGCAGGTGATGTCCGATCTCGATGCGACCGTTGAGTGGGCGAAGCAGACCGGCGGCGACACCAGCCGGCTCGGCATCACCGGCTTCTGCTGGGGCGGGCGCATCGTCTGGCTGTACGCCGCACACAGCGCGGAAGTGAAGGCCGCCGTGGCGTGGTACGGACGGCTGGCGGGCGATCATAATGATCTGCAACCGAAGTACCCCATCGATCTCGTCGGCGATCTGAAAGCGCCGGTGCTGGGTCTCTATGGCGGCGCCGATCAGGGCATCCCGGCCGATATGATTGAGTCGATGCGCGCGGCGCTTAAAACGGCGAAAGTGCCCACCGAGATCATCGTTTACCCCGGCGCGCCGCACGGTTTCTTCGCCGATTACCGGCCGAGCTACACCCCGAAGGCCGCGCAGGATGGCTGGCGCCGGTTGCAGGGGTGGTTCAAGCGCTTCGGCGTTGCTTGAACACGAAATTTCCGGCGGCGCGGACCGACCATAAAGTTGTAACTTTCCGGCGGTACGCTGTATTCATCGATTCTTGCAGCGCGTTGAAACCCTGCGATACAGTGAGCCATGCGTAACGGGACCCCGCCCAATATCATCGATATCGAGGCCTCCGGTTTCGGCCCCCACAGCTATCCCATAGAAGTCGGGGTGGCGCTGTCCACGGGCGAGAAATTCTGCTCGCTCATCCTCCCCATGCAGGATTGGACGCACTGGGATGAGCAGGCCGAGGGCATACATCGCATCAGCCGCGAAATTCTTTTGACCCACGGGCAACCCATCGACCGGATCGCCGAAAACCTGAACAAGCTGCTGCGCGAAGCCACGGCCTACAGCGACGGCTGGGTGGTCGATCAGACCTGGCTGACCCGGCTTTTTCACGCCGCCCGGATCCGGCGCGAGTTCTCGTTCAGCCCGCTGGAGCTGATTCTCTCCGAGCCGCAGATGGACGTCTGGCACAACACCAAGAACGTGGTGCTGCGGGAGGTCGGCAACAAACGGCATCGCGCCAGCATCGACGCCTATGTGATCCAGCAGACCTTCGAGCGCACCCGGCGCACGGTTCCCGTAAATCAGGCGCGCGCCTGAGTCATGCGGTCATCCAGATGGATGCTGGCCGGCGCAATCGTCTTTGCGATGCCGGCAGCTTCCGCGACCGGGGCAATCCCGCGGCCCGATCACGTGGTGATCGTGATCGAGGAAAACAAATCCTATCACCAGATCATCGGCAATCCCGCCGGCGCGCCGTATATCAACGAACTGGCGAAAAATGGCGCGCTGCTGACGCGGTCATATGCGATCCGGCATCCCAGCCAGCCCAATTATCTCGCCCTGTTCTCAGGCGACACGCAGGGATCGACGGATGACCGCTGTCCGTTTCCGGTTCAGGGCGACAATCTCGCCAGCGAATTGCGGCGCGCGGGCCTGACCTTCGCGACCTATTCCGAATCCCTGCCGCAAGCCGGCTTCACCGGCTGCAAGCACGAGCACTACCAGCGCAAGCACAATCCCGCCGCCAACTGGCAGGGCGTCAACGTGACGCCGGAGATGAACCTGCCCTTCGGCGCGTTTCCCGCCGATTACTCGGAGCTGCCCACGGTAGCGCTGGTGGTGCCGAGCCAGTTGAACGACATGCATGACGGCGAGGCCGGTCCGGCGATCATCCAGGGCGATCAGTGGCTCAAGGAACACCTGGACTCGTACGTGCAATGGGCGTCATCGCACAACAGCCTGCTCATCCTTACCTGGGATGAGGATGACGGTTCCAGCGGCAATCACATCGTCACGGTTTTCACCGGCGCCATGGTCAAACGCGGTGAATACGATTCCCGCGTCGATCACTATGACGTCCTGCGGACCCTGATTGACATGTACGGCCTGCGGCCGCTGGGGAACTCGCGCCGGGCGGCGCCGATCAGGGAAATCTGGACCAACCCCGGATAAATCCGGGCGTAACGATCAAGGTTTGGCGGCCTCCAGGCGCTTCTTCAGTTTCAGCAGCAGGCGGCCGCCGGTTTCCAATTCGCGCTGCGGAATGTCCTGAAGCAACTCCTCGCGCAGGGAATCGGCCACGGCGATCATTTTCTTCAACAACCCGCGCGCCTTGCGCGACAGGTGCACGGTCTTGCACCGGCGATCATGCGGCAGACCGCGGCGCTCAATATGGCCGCTGGCCGTCAGCCGATCCAGCAACCGCACCAGCGTCGGCCCCTCGATGCCGATGCGGCCGGCCAGTTCGGTCTGGGTCAAGCCGTCGCCGCCGCGGGCGAGATGAAAAATCGCCAGCCATCTGGCCTGGCTGAGCCCCAGCGGCTTCAGCCGTTGATCCAGCCGCGCGCGCCACAAGCGGTGGGTTTCCCCCAGCAATCTGGAGAACTTTTCCGCGGCGACGGTCATAGTCTATTAATATGGTGTGCTAATTATTAGCATGCTATCTTTATGATAACGAATTGTATCCATGGCGTCGACGGCTTACGCGGGGTCGGGCATACTGCGCCGGCTTCCCGTCCCCGTCACCGCGCCCGATGAATTTAACCGCCCTGCTCCGGAGTCTAAAACGCGTGCGAACAGGCAATTCAATACTCTGCCGGGGGGCGCTCCTCGCGGGAGTGCTGCTGATCGGCGGCTGCTCGGGGAAAGAGCCGCCTGCCGCGCCCGCCGTCAAGGCACCCGCCGCCGTTCCCGTCGTCGCGGTGACGGCGGTGAAGAAAACCCTGCCGCTGCGCCTGCGCGCGATCGGTAACGTCGAGGCCTACACCACCGTGGGGATCAAGTCCCGCGTGGACGGACCCATCGTCTCGGTGGGGTTCAAGGAGGGCGACGACGTCGTCAAGGATCAAGTGCTCTTCGAGATCGACCCGCACCCGCTCCAGAGCCAGCTGCGGCAGGCGCAGGCGGCGTTGCAACGCGACGAAGCGCAACTGGCGAATGCCCGCGTCCAGACCCGCCGGAACGAGGAGATGCTGAAGAAAAACTTCATCTCCAAGGATGCCTACGATCAGATCAAGACCAGCGAGGACGTGTACCTCGCCACGGTCGCCGTGGATCAGGCCGCCATACATTCGGCGCAATTGCAGCTCGATCACTGCACGATCCGCGCGCCCATCGCCGGCCGCACCGGACGGATCCTGGTGCAGGAAGGCAATCTCGTCAAAGCCAACGACACCAACCCGCTCGTGGTCATCAATCAGATCAGCCCCATCTACGTGAGCTTTTCGGTGCCGGAGCAGAATCTGGCGGAGATCCGCAGCCGCATGAGTTTGAGTCCCCTGTCGGTGACGGCCACGGCCAGGGACGGCGACGAAGCCCTCGGCACCGGCCAGCTCACGTTCGTGGACAATACCGTCGATTCCGCCACCGGCACCGTGCGGCTGAAGGCGACCTTTCAGAACGAGGACAAAAAACTCTGGCCCGGCGAATTTGTGACGGCCCTGCTGACCCTGAAGGAACAATCCGACGTGGTGGTGGTGCCGTCGCAGGCGATTCAGAACGGCCCACAGGGTCCCTATGTCTATCTCATCAAGGATGACATGACGACCGAGCTTCGCAATGTCGTTCTGGGCGGGGAGGACGACGGCGAGACCATCGTCGCCCGAAACCTCAACGCGGGCGATCGGGTCGTGACCGAGGGCCAGTTGCGCATCGTGCCCGGCGCCAAGGTGTCCCTGCGCGCCGACACCGGCGGCCCATGAATATTTCCGGGCATTTCATCCGCCGGCCGGTGGCCACCGGTCTGGTGATGATCGGCATACTGCTGTTCGGCATCATGGCCTACCGGTTGCTGCCGGTGTCGGATCTTCCGAACGTCGATTTCCCGACCATCCAGGTCACTGCGAACCTCCCCGGCGCCAGCCCGGAGACGATGGCCTCGGCCGTGGCCACGCCGCTCGAGAAACAGTTCTCCACCATCGCCTCCCTCGACTCCATGAACTCGTCGAGTTCGCAGGGCATAGCCAAGATCACACTGCAGTTCGGGCTCGACCGCGACATCGATGCCGCCGCGCAGGACGTGCAGTCGGCGATCTCCTCGGCGCAGAGCAGCCTGCCGACGAACATGCCGAGTCCGCCGTCCTTCCGCAAGGTCAATCCGGCGGCCGCGCCGATCTTTTATCTGGCGCTCACCTCCTCCACCCTGCCGCTGTCCGTGGTCGACGAATACGCCGAAACGCTGCTGGCCCAGCGCATCTCCACCATCAGCGGTGTGGCGGAGGTCGGCGTTTTCGGCAGCCAGAAGTACGCCGTGCGCATCCGGCTCGATCCCAATCTGCTGGCGGCCCGCGGCATCGGCATCGACGAGGTGCAGCAGGCCATCGGCGCCCACAACGTCAACCTGCCCACCGGCACGCTCTACGGCGAACACCGAGCCTACACGGTGCAGGCCACCGGCCAGTTGAACCGCGCCGCCGATTACAAAAACGTGGTCATCGCCTATCGCAACGGCGCCCCCATCCATCTCGACGAGATCGGCGAGGCGGTCGACAGCGTGCAGACCGACAAGGTCGCGGCCTGGTACAACGGCGTCCCGGGCATCGTGCTGTCCATCCAGCGGCAGCCGGGAACCAACACCATCGAGGTGATCGATTCGATCAAAAAGATCCTGCCCGCGTTCCGGGCGCAGATGCCGGCGGCCATCGGGCTCGACATCCTCTACGACCGTTCGCTGTCGGTGCGCGACTCGGTGCACGACGTGCAGTCCACCCTGATGATCGCCCTGGCGCTGGTGGTGATGGTGATCTTCCTGTTCCTGCGCAACCTGCCGGCCACGGTCATACCGAGCCTGGCGCTGCCGATGTCCATCATCGGCACCTTCTCCGCGATGTATATGCTTGGCTTCAGCGTCGACAACCTGTCGCTCATGGCGCTCACCCTGTGCGTGGGGTTCGTGGTCGACGACGCCATCGTCATGCTGGAGAACATCTCGCGCCACATGGAACTGGGCAAACCGCGGATGGAGGCGGCGCTCGAAGGCTCGCGTGAGATCGGCTTCACCATCGTATCCATGACGATATCGCTGGCCGCGGTGTTCATACCGGTGCTGTTCATGGGCGGGATTCTGGGCAAACTGCTGCACGAGTTCGCGATCACGATCATGGTGGCGGTGCTGGTGTCCGGCTTCGTGTCGCTGACACTGACGCCGATGCTGTGCAGCCGCATGCTGCAATCGCACGATCGGATCAGACACGGGCGGCTGTATATGCTGAGCGAGGCGGTGTTCGATGGCTGGCGGCGGCTCTACGAGGTGACGCTGCGCGTCGTGCTCCGCTGGCGGCGGCTGACGCTGCTGGTATTCTTCGCCGTCTTCGCCACCACCGCGTGGCTGTTCGTGATCATGCCCAAGGGGTTCCTGCCGAGCGAGGACACCGGCCAGCTGTTCATCTTCACCGAGGCCGCCCCGGACGTTTCCTTCGAAGAGATGGTCCGATTGCAACGGTCCATGGCGGCGATCGTCCAGGCCGATCCCTATGTCGATTCATCCATGTCGTTCATCGGCGCGAGCGGTTCCAGCCAGTTGCTCAATCTGGGGCGCATCTTCATCAGGCTCAAGCCGCGCAGCGAGCGGCCGAATGCCGACGCCGTCATCCGCGAGCTGCGCCCGAAGCTGGCCGCCGTGCCGGGGATCAAGGCCTACCTGCAGAACCTGCCCTCCATACGCATTGGCGGGCAACTGACGAAAAGCCAGTATCAATACACCATCCAGGACGCGGACACGAAGGAATTGATCCACTGGGCGCCCATTCTGGAGGCCAGGCTGCGCCAGACGCCGGGGCTCGAGGACGTGACCACCGATCTGCAGATCTCAAGCCCGCAGGTCACGGTGGACATCGATCGGGAAAAGGCCTCGGCGCTGGGCATCACGGCGGAGCAGATCGAAGACGCGCTGTACACCGCCTACGGCGCCCGCCAGGTCTCGACCATCTACACCCCGAGCAACGAATACTGGGTGATCGTCGAGCTTGCGCCCAAGTACCAGGGGGATCCGGCGGCCCTGAAAATGTTGTATGTGCGCGCCGCCTCCGGCACGCTGGTGCCGCTGGACGCGGTGGCGCACCTGCGCCGCGACCTCGCGCCGCTGTCCATCAACCATCTGGGACAATTGCCATCGGTAACGCTGTCGTTCGACCTCAAGCCCGGCGTGGCGCTCGGCGACGCCATCGAAAAGATCAACGCCGCGCAGGCGAAACTGGGGATACCCACCACGCTCATCGGCAGTTTCCAGGGCTCCGCGCAGGCCTTCCAGGCCTCGTTTGCCGGCATGGGATTGCTGCTCGCCGCCTCCATCCTCGTCATCTATCTGGTGCTGGGCATCCTGTATGAAAGCTACATCCATCCCGTGACGATTCTCTCCGGTCTGCCGACGGCGGGACTGGGTGCGCTGGCGACGCTCAAGTTTTTCCACCTCGATCTGGACATGTACGCCTTCGTCGGCATCATCATGCTGGTCGGCATCGTCAAGAAAAACGCCATCATGATGATCGATTTCGCCATCGAGGCGCAGCGCCGCGGCGGGACTTCGCCGTTCGATGCCATCTTCGAGGCCTGCCTGGTGCGGTTCCGTCCCATCATGATGACCACCATGGCGGCGCTGATGGGCACGCTGCCCATCGCCCTCGGTCTGGGCGCCGGCGGCGAGAGCCGGCGTCCGCTCGGTCTGGCCGTGGTCGGAGGACTGGTGGTTTCACAGGTGTTGACCCTCTATATCACCCCGGTGATTTACCTTTATTTCGAGTCGCTGAAGGAGAAAATCCGCCCGCTTTCCCGCGCCGGACACGGCCGGAAAGAAGGGGACGGACTCCATGTTGACAGGGTCAAGGCCACCCCCTAACATGCGCCCTCTTTTGTCAGGGTTAAGTCCATGAAAACGTTCGTTGCCAAGCCCGCCGAGACGCGGCGCGACTGGTTCGTGCTCGATGCCAGCGACAAGGTGCTGGGCCGGCTCGCCTCGGAAGTGGCCCGCCGCCTGCGCGGCAAACACAAGCCCGAATTCACCCCGCACAGCGACGCGGGCGACTACATCATCGTGGTCAACGCCGAAAAGGTCCGGGTGACCGGCCGCAAGGCCACCGACAAGATTTACTACCGCCACTCCGGTTATCCGGGTGGTTTGAGCGAAACCTCGTTTCAGAAACTCATCAAACGCGCGCCGGCGAAGGTGATTGAGATCGCCGTCAAGGGCATGCTGCCGCGCGGCCCGCTGGGCCGGCAGATGTTCCGCAAATTGAAGGTCTACAAGGGCGCCGCGCACAAGCACAGCGCCCAGCAACCGCAGACATTGGAAATATAAGTCATGGCGGCAGAAACTTATTACGCGACGGGCCGGCGCAAGAATTCCTCCGCCCGGGTCTACCTGCAGCGCGGCAAGGGCAAAATTCAGGTCAATAACCGCGAGCTGAACGCCTACTTCGGTCGCGAGACCGCGCGCATGATCGTGCGCCAGCCGCTGGAAGTCATCAAGATGGGCGGCGACTTCGACATCCACGTGATGGTCAACGGCGGCGGCGTCTCCGGACAGGCCGGCGCCACGCGCCTTGGTATCGCCCGCGCGCTCATCGCCTATGACGAGACGCTGCGCGGCCCGTTGCGCAAGGCCGGCCTGGTCACCCGCGATTCACGCGAGGTGGAGCGCAAGAAGGTCGGCCTGCACAAGGCCCGCAAGCGCCCGCAGTACTCCAAGCGCTGACGGATGTCATTCCGGCGCACGCCGGAATCCAGTGCGCGTTTTCTATATTCCCGGCTATCGTGTCAGCATTCGGTTCCTTTATACTGGATACCGGCTTCCACCGGCATGACGGAAAACACCATGACTTGCGCGGATGACTGCGCTGCCAGCCGCAGCCCCGATTACTGGGGGATCGTCTAACGGTAGGACAACGGACTCTGACTCCGTTTATCTAGGTTCGAATCCTAGTCCCCCAGCCAATTTAATCATCCGGCTGACGCACCTCCAGATCGAACAACGACCGCAATATGCCCGATACACTCAAGAACGAATATACCCTCGTCATAGTGAAGCCGGACGGAATTAAAAAATCCCTCACCGGAAACATCCTCACCAAGCTCGCCGAGGCGCGGCTCATGATCATCGGCGCGAAGGTGACGCAGGTGTCGCGTGAACTGGCGGAAAATCATTACCGCCACCTGAAGGACAAACCGTTCTTCAACGACGTCATCGAATACCTCCAGGGCAAATCCTACGGCAGGAATTACGAACGCGTCATCGCCCTGGTGTACCAGGGGCCGGATGCCATCGCCCGCGTGCGCCGCCTCGCCGGCGCCACGAATCCCGAGGAGGCGGACCCGGTTTCCATCCGTGGATCCTACGGGCGCATCACGACCAGGGGTATCTATGAGAACGTCATTCACGCCTCCTCCGACCCCAAGGAAGCGGAACGGGAGATCAAACTCTGGTTCAAGCCCGACGAGATCATCGGTAGTATTTACCCCACCAAAAAAATAACGGCGGAACCCCAGGAAGTGCTGGTCTGGGCTTGATTCAGTCCGCGGATCAATGTTGCGCGACTCTTCCCCGAGCCGGCCGGTGATCCGCCGGCCTGCCGTCAGGCGAGCTTTCGCGCTGTCAGACGCTCCAGAATCCGCAACGGCGACTTTGACTCGTCCTGCATGCAGCTGATCGGCAGGTAGAACGTCTGTTCCAATGCGTACCGTCCCGCGATGGCTGCGTGCGGCACGCGATCGGTGAACACGATCCACGTGCTGCCCGCCGGGAAATCGTACGTGATCTGGTCCGCTCCCGACTGGTATTGCGAGTCCGCCTTCATATGATCATGCAATTGCAGCATCAAATGATCGTACGCACTGCGCCGGCTCTTCGTGACCCCGCACAAGTGCAACAACCAACCGCTCCCCCAAAGGGGGCCGGACAGGTAGGGGACATAGCGGCCGGCGACACTCTCAAACAACCCGCCCAGCCGCCATGTACGCCCCTGTCCATGGGGATGGACGTTGCTGAAGACGCGGAGGATTCTTCTGCCCTGCACGGGCGAGGACGGGAAACTGTCCACGTGCAATCGCGTATCGTCATGACGCCAGGAAGCTGCGCGCCCCTTGATCTCCACGGGCCGGTAACTGGTGCGGCCCTGAATCAGTCCCGCCTCGTACCGCGGCAGCAGGTTCAACAGCAACCTGCGGCTGCATCCGGCGTAGCGCTTCATCATCGCCGCCAGTCCCGCGGCGGCTGATGCTTCGAGACTGCTGCCGCGCACCCGCCCGCCGGCGCCATCCAGGCTGACATTCTTGCTCTTGGCCGCGACGGCGGAAGTGAAAAACCGCACTTCGGATCCTTCCGTCGGGAAGCCAAGACGCGGGAAAAGCAGCACGCCGCCCGCTTCAAGCGCCTCGACAGCGCGCTCCTGCATGGGGGCCGGGGGCTGTTGCTTCCAGTCCGTTATCGCAAGTTCGATGATGGGAGTCATGCGCTTCCTCCCGATCGTTTCGGTCCGCCTATTGTGAACGGCGAACGCTTCCTGAAGCAAGACGCTGAGAGTGGGGCTCCCGCCACCGGGGATGGAGTCGCATGGCCCTTCGCAGGCCGCGGCCTGCGCTTTGTCCGAATTATCGTTTGTCTGCAGCGCGCGTTTCCCAGAGCGGGAAGGTGTAGGTGCACACCAGATAGCCCATCACGTCGTGACCCTGATCGTTGGAAACGTAGAACGCGGGATTGAACTGGAGATGCTCCGTGGCGTTCCAGGTAAAGCCAAAAGTCACCGAGTTGCCGCTGCCGCTCTGGAAATCGACCTGCGCGCGCCAGGTTTTGTTGAAATCGTAGGCGTAGCCGAGGATCACTTCGGCGTGTTGACCCGCGTAAGCCATGCCGCCGATCAGTTTATGATGTTCGGTGTAGTAACCCGTTTCCAGAAACGGTTGCGGATCCGCGCCGCGGGTTGACCAGTTCACGAAGCCGGCGCTCAACAGCCATGGTTCGCGCTGCACCAAGGCAATCTCGGCGCCAAAGATTTGCTCCGATGGCTTCAATCCCTGGAACACGGCAAATTCCAGCCACTTCGCCACCCCCAGTTCGGCCTGGAATTCATATGGATTCGCAATGCGTTTGTCCTGCCACTGGAAGCTCAGTGATAGATCACCCTCCTCCTGAAGATCCGGCGTGACAATCTGACTCAGGCCCTTCGTGGTCGCCCGGGCCGGCGCGCTGAAAAAAAATGCACATGCGATGACGACAACCAGGGTGTTACGGTGCGTTGATTCGTGGTGAAGCATGATTGAACCCTTATGCCGCGAACCGAATGGCCCGTGTTCACGGCTTTTTTGACATCACCGCATTACAACTTCGAGTCAGCGGGCGCCGCCCCCTTTGGAGCGGATTTGCTTCAGAACAGGCGGTTCCAATGCAGAATCAACAGCGTGACCAGCGCAACCACGACCATGCCGGAAACGACCCACCAGAATGCCGACATCTCTTGCAGCCCCGGCAGGCCGCCGACATTCATGCCGAAGATGCCGGTGATCAGCGTCACCGGCAGGAAAACCGCCGTGACGATCGACAATACAAAAAGGTTGTGATTGGTATCCTCGGCCACCTGCCCCACCAGTTCCTCCTGCAGCAACTTGGCGCGCTCCTGGATGGCGTCCAAATCCTCCACCACCATTCCAAATTCCTCGACGATCTCGTTCAGTCCCAACGCGTCGGCATCATCGAACCATCCGGGCGGGCGCGCGCCCAGTCGTCGCAAGGCCCGGTATTCCGGTGAAAAATGCCTGTGCATGCGGACCGCCAGGCGCCGCACCTTGCCCAGTTTGGCCCGTTGATCTTCGATCCTGCCCGCGAGGATATCGTCCTCGATCACGCCAAGTTCGCGACTCAGGCGTCCGGCGATGTCGGCATGGATGTCCGTCTGGAGCCGGAACAGGCTGACCATCAGCGCCGCGGAACTTTTGAAAACTGCGCCTTCACGAACTGTCCGGCGGAGCTGGTTTGTGGTGGTGAGCGGTTGAAAACGCGTGGTGATCAGGCAACGGCAATCGACATAAAACCGCAAGGCCGCGATTTGATCCGGATCCCAGTCGAACCCGTAATGGACGTCACTAATCACGCCGATGACGCCGTCCATCTCGATTTCGACACGCTGGCGTTCATCGGCGTCCAGCAGAAATGCCGCCGCGCTTTCGCTGAGTCGCGGACATTCCTTAATCCACTTCTTGGTGTGTTCATTGGCGGCATTAAAGTGCAGCCACACGAAGGCGTCCGGATTCTCCAGGGCGGTTTCCAGATCATCCCAGCCAAGTTCTCTGACGGGGCGATCGGGCTCGAACAGGAAACCGTATACCAGGGCATGCGCGTGCAAAGCCGTTTGCAGACCAAGCAAACGGGCGCTGGCGACTGGATCCAGCTTCTCCTCCACGGCCGCTTCGGGCGGTACCGGCTTTTCAGCGCGCGTCATCAAGATTCAGGCCCGGGTTCATTCAATTATCAAGAAATTCAGATTTAGCCCGCATTATTAAGAAAATATTACAGTTTGTCATCCCAATGACGGGGTTGATCCGGGCCCCGGCGCGACATTTCCAAAATACGGGCAGGCAGGCATGTGCCTTCTTCAATGCCATCCCGCCGGTTCTGCTTGCTGATCATACGCAGTATCATGCGGCGACTGAACCTCACCCGCACACGTTTTACCCCACTGTAACAGCCCGATTATTGAAGATCTGTGCGATGCCGCTGACACCGCATATGGAAAAACATTTCACCGCCGGCGACGCGGTGCGTGACGTCGTCATCGGCATGTCCGACGGCCTGACCGTGCCCTTCGCGCTGGCGGCCGGCCTGACCGGCGCCATCTCGCAGACGCACGTGATCGTGACCGCGGGCCTGGCCGAGATCGCGGCGGGCGCCATCGCCATGGGACTGGGCGGTTTTCTCGCCGCGCGCAGCGACGCCGAGCATTACGCGAGCGAGCTGGCGCGGGAGGAGCGCGAAATCATCACCGTGCCCGATACGGAGGCCGACGAAGTCCGCGAGATATTCGAAACCTACGGACTTGGACCGCGGGAGAGCGCCACAGTGGTGGAATCCCTGCGCCGGCGTCCCAGGGATTGGGTGAAATTCATGATGCGCTTCGAACTCGGTCTGGAGGCGCCGCAACCCGGCCGCGCCTGGAAAAGCGCGTTCACCATCGCCATTGCCTATATCCTCGGCGGCTTCATTCCGCTCAGCGCGTATCTGTTGATCGCGGACGCGCATCGCGCACTCTGGCTCTCGGTTGCCGTCACACTTATGGCCCTGCTGGTGTTCGGCGCCATCAAGGGACGGCTGACAGGCGCGCCCGTGATTCGCAGCGGCGTGCAGACAATGATGGTGGGGGGGCTGGCGGCCGTGGCGGCGTTTGCCATCGCCCGCTGCATAGCCTGAGATTATTGCCCTGCGGATCAGTAAAGCACGAGCACAAGATAGGCGACGTAAAGGGCGCCATTGACAAAGAGGTGCCAGACGCGCAACGGCGCAAGTGCAATCAACAGGCGCAGCCAGAACGCGGCGACCAGCGTGATCAACAAACCCATCAGCATCTCCTGCCGCGGGTGCCACGGCGTCATCAGCAGGCCCATCGCCGGCAGCATGCTGCCCTGAAATACCATCGCGCCGGTGATGTTGCCGAAGGCCAGCGTATCCTTGCGCCGGCGGATCCAGAGAATGCTGTTGACCTTTTCCGGCAGTTCGGTCGCCACCGGCACGATCAGCAGAGATAACAGCAGGACCGAGACGTTCAGCTTGGCCGCTATTTGTTCAACACCGTGGATGAAACCGTTGGCGCCGAAGATGAGCAGCCCCAGCCCCGCCCCCAATTGAACGAAAACGGTCAGTTGGCGATCCGGCAGGCCGAGGTGGCAGAGAAACATCCCCCTGTCGGCCTCGGTACCGTGCCCCGCCTCGACCAGGCGCGCCGACACCCGCAACGTCAGCAGCACATAAACGAAGTACAAAAGCAGCAACACCACGGCGATGATGGCGTGCCAGCCCGATGCGAACAGCGCCAGCGTGGCCAGCGCAAAACTGCCGATGAAAAAATTCAGATCGCGCGTCAAGCCGGTCTTCTCCGGGTGCAGCGCGCCGTTCCAGCGGCGCCGGCGTATCACGGAAAACGCCATCAAACACAGGGACAATGTGGACAGCATGAGCGGCGCGCCGAGTATCGCGCCAACGCCCACGTCGGTGTGGACGTCCGTGCGCCCGTCGCTGTTGTCCACCGTGAATGCCAGCAGCGGTACCAGACTTTCCGGCATGGCGGTGGCGATAGCCGCGAACAGGGATCCCGTCACGCCTTCGGAGATGCCCATGCGCTCCCCCAGATGCTCGAGGGCATTGGTGAATACCTCGGCAGCAATTAGAATGACCGCCAACATCAACAACAATTCGCCTGCACCCATCCACATCGTGAGAATTCTCCCCTGCTCCTGGAGGCTGCGCGGCACGCGCCGCGTTCGTCAATGACCTGGCATGATCTCCTGAACGCATTGATCATGGGCGTGGTCGAGGGCATAACGGAGTTTCTGCCCGTCTCCAGCACCGGTCATTTGATAATAACAGGCGATCTGCTCGATTTCACCGGCCCGCTGGCTGACACGTTCGAGATCGCCGTTCAATCCGGCGCCATGCTGGCGGCCTGCTGGCTGTATCGCGGAAAACTTTCGAATTCGTTTGTCCGCCTTTCCACGCAGCCGCTGTCGCAGAATCTCCTGTTCCACCTGCTGCTGGCATTCCTGCCGGCCGCCTGCGTCGGCGTGGCGTTCCACCATGAAATCATGACGCGCCTGTTCAACAGGCATACAGT
>DATJVC010000012.1 GCA_035501935.1 Gammaproteobacteria bacterium
CTGGAACGCCGCCTGCGCAATAGGGAAAGCGACGATGCGGAGACAATCCGGCGCCGCCTCGAGGAGGCGGCCGCGGAGATGTCGCACTACCCGGAATACGACTACGTCATCGTCAACGGGATCTTCGAGCAGGCGCTGCTGGACCTGCAATCCATCGTCCGGGCCCGGCGCCTGCGGCAGGCCCGGCAGCAGGCAACCGGACAGTTACCGCCGATCATGGCGCCCACCGCCGGGGTTTGATAAAATCTGCAAATCCGAACTTACCGACTTTGCCGAGGTTTTTCATGGCCCGCATTACTGTAGAAGACTGTCTGCCTCACGTGCTGAATCGTTTCGACCTCGTCCTGGTCGCCGCCAAGCGTGCCCGTCAAATCGTGCTCGGCTCCAAGCCGCTGGTCGAAGCCCACAACGACAAGTCCACGGTGATCGCCCTGCGCGAAATTGCTGCCGGCGTCGTCAACCGCGAAAAAGTCGACGAAATCGCGGCACGTGAAAGCGGCGCGGCGGCGGTGATTGATCCGTTCGCCGAACCAGCACCAGCGGTGGCCAACCCGGCCACTGCTGAATGACCCGCGCGCACCCAAGTTTCCCGCCTCCGTTTTACACCGCCGGGTTCCGCGTCGAACCCGGGCGCGGATCCTGATTCCGCGTCGCATCGCACATGGTCGCCGTCAGCGTCCGTTCGCCGTTCAACGCGCAGATGCAAGACCTGCTGGCGCGCGCCCGCGTCTATCTCAAACCCAGGCAGCTTGAGTCGCTGATCCGCGCCTACGAATTCGGCGCGCGCGCCCATGACGGCCAGCGGCGCGCCAGCGGCGAGCCCTACATCCACCACCCGATCGCGGTGGCCATCATCCTCGCCGACATGCACATGGATCACGAGACCCTGGTCGCGGCCATGCTGCACGACGTCATCGAGGACACCGGCGTGGACAAGGCGGTGATTAACCGCGAATTCGGCCCCCAGGTCGCCGAGATCGTCGACGGCCTCTCCAAACTCACGCAGGTGGAATTCGAGTCGCACGTCGAGCAGCAGGCGCGCAATTTCCAGAAGATGTTGATGGCGATGTCCAGCGACCTGCGCGTCATCGTCGTCAAGCTGGCCGACCGCCTGCACAACATGCGCACGCTGCGCGCCCTGCCGCCCAAGAAACGGCGGGCCATCGCCCATGAGACGCTGGACATCTACGCGCCGATCGCCCAGCGGCTGGGCATGAACCAGATCCGCCTTGAACTGGAGGACCTGGGCTTCGCCGCCCTGCATCCGATGCGCTACCGCGTGCTGTCCAGCGAAGTGCGGAAGATCCGCGGTCACCGCAAGGAGATCGTGCAGCAGATCAAGGCGGCGCTGAAGCGGCGGCTGCGCCAGGAAAAAATCGCCTGCGAGGTGCTGGGGCGCGAGAAACACCTGTACAGCATTTATCAGAAGATGCGCACGCGGACGCAGACCTTCTCGGAGGTGTACGACGTCTATGCCTTTCGCATCCTCGTCGATACCGTGGACGTCTGTTATCGCGTGCTCGGCACCGTGCACAACCTCTACAAGCCGGTGCCGAACAAGTTCAAGGACTACATCGCCATCCCCAAGGCCAACGGCTACCAATCGCTGCACACCGTGCTGTTCGGGCCGTACGGCGTGCCCATCGAGGTGCAGATCCGCACACACGCCATGAACGAGGTGGCCGAGGCCGGCATCGCGGCGCACTGGCTGTACAAGAGCAGCGCGGGCGAGAAGGTCGCCAACAGCGCGCAACAACGCGCCCGCGAATGGCTGCGCGGCATGATGGAAATCCAGCGCCAGGCCGGAAATTCCGAGGAGTTCCTGGAGCACATCAAGACGGATCTGTTCCCCGACGAGGTGTACGTCTTCACGCCCAAGGGCGACATTCTGGAGCTGCCCAAGGGCGCGACCGCCGTGGACTTTGCCTACGCCGTGCACACCGATCTCGGCAACACCTGCGTCGGGGCGCGCGTCAACCGCGTGCTCATGCCCCTGCGTACGCCGCTGGCCACCGGGCAGACCGTGGAGATCATCACCGCACCAGGCGCCCACCCGAACCCGACCTGGCTCAACTTCGCCGTCACCGGCAAGGCGCGCTCGCACATCCGCCATTACTTCAAAAACCTGCGGGCCGATGAGGCCCGCACGCTGGGCCGCCGCCTGCTCAATCGCGAGCTGGAGGCGTTCCATCTGAACCTGGACACCGTCGACAAAACCCTGCTGAAGAACCTGCTCGAGGAAACCAAGCTCAAATCCATGGACGCCCTGCTGGAGGAGATTGGACTGGCCAAGCGCATGGCGCCCATCGTCGTGCGCACACTAATCCCGCAAGCGCAGGCGGAGACGGCCGGCGCGCCGGCGGCGGGACATGACGCCACCACCCCGCTGGTCATCAAGGGCACGGAAGGCATGGTCGTGAGCTTTCCCAAGTGCTGCCTGCCCATACCCGGAGATGAAATCCTGGGCTATGTCACCGCCGGCCGCGGCATCGTCATCCACCGCCAGACCTGCAAGAACATCGCCGAGTTCCGCAACCAGCCGGAGAAATGGATTGACGTGGACTGGGCGGACGACATCGGCCGCGATTTTCTCTCCGAGATCCGCCTGACCGTCACCAACCAGCGCGGGGCGCTGGCCACCATCGCCGGTGCGATTGCTGATCAGGGCGCCAACATTGAAAATATACAAATGTCGGACCTCGATGATCGATACGTCGGCATGACCTTCCTGATCAGCGTCCGCGACCGCGTGCATCTGGCCCGCGTGCTGCGCGCGGTACGCCGCCTCAAGCACATCACCCGCGTGCAGCGCACGCACGGCTAGCAGAAAATCTTGCTGCATCGAAAACGGCAATGCCCACATTTCATTCTTACATCCCACAAGGAAACATCATGTCCAAAACCGCCATCAGCACCGATCAGGCGCCACAGGCCATCGGCACCTATTCACAGGCCATCAAGTCCGGTCATACGGTTTATCTCTCCGGCCAGATCCCGCTCCTGCCCGGCAAGGCGGAGCTCAACACCGGCGACATGCGCGCGCAGATTACCCAGGTGTTCGAGAATCTGGACGCGGTGGCGAAGGCCGCAGGCGGCACGCTGGCGGACGTGGTCAAACTCAACGTGTACCTCACCGATCTGTCGCATTTCCCGCTGGTGAACGAAGTCATGGCGACGTACTTCAAGCCGCCGTATCCGGCGCGGGCCGCCGTCGGTGTGGCGCAACTGCCGCGCGGCGCGGCGGTGGAAATGGACGCCGTCATGGTCATCGACTGAGAGGTCGATGCAAACCCCGCGTAGAGTCGCCGGACGATCCAATTCGGTGGATTTGGCCGCGCCGGTCACGGACCTGCCGCGTGTCGGTCCCAAGCTGGCGGAAAAACTGCGACTGCTCGGCATCGTCCACGTTCGCGATCTGCTGCTGCACCTGCCGCGGCGCTATCAGGATCGCACCCGCATCACCCCCATCGGCACGCTGCGCGATGGCGCTGACGCCGTCATCCAAGGCACCGTCGATCTGGCGCAGGTGCGCTACGCCCGACGACGCATGCTGCTGGTGCGGGTAAGCGACGGCACCGGCGCGCTGTTGTTGCGCTTTTTTTATTTCAACGCCGCACAGCAGTCCCGCTTTCAGCGCGGCGCCACCGTGCGATGCTTTGGCGAGATCAGGGCCGGCCCCCAGAGTCTGGAAATGATCCATCCCGAGTACCGGTTTCTCGATCCCTACCAGCCCGCGCCCGTGGAGGAGACGCTGACGCCGATCTACCCGGCGACGATGGGCTTGGGCCAGCACAGCCTGCGCAAGCTCATTCTTCAGGTGTTGCAATCATTGCGTAGCGATGCATCCCCGTCGGATTTCATCGAATTGCTGCCGGAGGAGGCGTTGCGGGATGAGCATTGGCCCACGTTGATGGAGGCGATCCAATATCTGCATCAACCGCCGCCCGACTCGGACCTCGCCCGCCTGCAACGCGGCGAGCACCCGGCCCAACAGCGGCTGGCGGTGGAAGAACTCACCGCGCACCAGTTGAGCCTGCGCGCATTGCGGCAGGCCCTGCGCCGGCGTCGCGCGCCTGCAATGCACGGCAATCAGGCATTGCGCAAAACAATGATCGAGAACCTGCCCTACGCGCTGACGGGCGCCCAACAGCGGGTACTGGGGGAAATTCAGCACGATCTGGGAAGTGATCAGCCGATGCTGCGGCTGTTGCAGGGAGACGTCGGCGCCGGCAAGACCGTGGTAGCGGCGCTTGCCGCGCTCAATGCCGTCGAGTGTGGATTCCAGGCTGCGCTGATGGCGCCGACGGAATTGCTGGCGGAGCAACACCAGCGCAACTTCGAGCGCTGGCTCACGCCGCTGGGGGTGACGGTGTTGTTGCTCACCGGCCGCCTGAAGCGCGCCGAGCGGCGCCGTATGCTCGATCGCATCCGTGATGAATCGCCGGCGTTCATCATCGGCACCCACGCCCTGTTTCAGGAGGAGGTGATTTACGCCCGGCTTGGATTCATCATCGTCGATGAGCAGCATCGCTTCGGCGTCGAGCAGCGGCTGGCGCTGGCGCGCAAGGCCGGGAACAACGAGAGCACGGAGAAAACGGCGCATCAACTCATCATGACGGCGACGCCGATCCCGCGTACGCTGGCCATGACCGCCTACGCCGATCTGGACGTATCGGTGCTGGATGAACTGCCGCCACAACGCCTGCCCGTGCACACCGTGGTCATTCCCGAACACCGTCGCGCCGAGATCGTCGCCCGTGTCCACACGGCCATAGGCCAGGGCCGGCAGATTTACTGGGTCTGCCCGCTGATCGATGAATCGGAGATCATCGAATCCGAGGCCGCGACCGAAACCGCGAGCGCGCTTTCACAGGCATTGCCGGAGGCGCGCGTGGGTCTGATCCACGGCCGGCTCAAGGAAAACGATCGTGACGCCGTCATGCGCGCCTTCGCGGAGGGAAACATCGATCTGCTGGTCGCCACGACGGTCATCGAGGTCGGCGTGGACGTGCCCAATGCCAGCCTGATGGTCATTGAGAACGCCGAGCGGCTGGGCCTCTCCCAACTGCATCAACTGCGTGGGCGCGTGGGCCGCGGCGCGGCCAAGAGTGACTGCGTGTTGCTGTATCACCAGCCATTGTCGGCGGACGCGCAGGCGCGCCTGCAATGCATGCGCGAGACGCACGACGGTTTCGTGGTGGCGCAGCGCGACCTGGAGTTGCGCGGCCCGGGCGAACTGCTGGGCACGCGGCAGACGGGACTGAGCCAGATGCATATCGCCGATCTGTTCCGCGATCACGCGCTCGTGCCCAAGGCGCAGCGCATCGCCACGCGGATGCTGGAGGCACATCCCGATCGCGTGCCGCTCTTGATCCAGCGCTGGTTACCCGATGCGCTACACTACGGTTCTGTATAGATTTCCTCTGAATAAGTCCATCCTGGACTTCTCAGAGTTCGGGAAACGAAAATGTGATGTTTGTTTCCCTCCGTTTTTCTGCGGCATATCGCCGCTGAAAAACGCCGGTACCTCCATGTACCGGAAATATTTAAAGGAGAATGCATGTCTGGTTTTCGTCATCGGCGTAGTCCGTTTGTTGGTCTCACCTGGTCATGGCGCGGGCCGTTGTACGAACCCGGCTCACTGACGCGCCGGCTGAGACGCGAGGTCAAAGGCGACTTCACGGTGCAGGTGCAGGAGATGCGCTGGTCAACCCTGCGACTGGGCGAGGCCCGCCTGCTGAAACTCCCGCATGGGCGCCGCGCCTTGATCAGGGAGGTGGTGCTGTGGGGCGGTGGCCAGCCGCTGGTATACGCCCGCTCCATACTGCCCGTGGTGACTCTGGCCGGACGATTCCGCCATCTGCGCCGGCTGGGGGCGCGGCCATTGGGACATCTTTTATTCACCACTCCCGCTGCGCGCCGGCTGTCGATGCGACTGATGCGCGTCCAGCCGCCGGATCCCATGCACGCCGCCGCCCGGCGGCACGCGATGATCAAGGTTGAGCATTATCACGGGCGGCAGTCTCTGTTCCTGCTCGACGGAAAGCCGTTGCTGGTCACCGAAATTTTTCTTGACCTGGTGCATGCCGGATGACATTCCGAGTACAACAACTGCGGGTCTGGGTGCGAGAATTGCAGGCGCGGTTGCCGCAACAATGGCCGCATTACGTCTCGCTGACGCGGCTCAACCGTCCCATCGGTATTTTTTTACTGTTGTGGCCGACATGGTGGGCGCTCTTGATCGCGGGACAGGGCCACCCCGATCCATGGCTGTGGATGGCATTCACCCTCGGCGTCATTGTCATGCGCTCGGCCGGCTGCGTCATCAACGACTACGCCGATCGGCACATCGACAGCCACGTCCGCCGCACCCGCGAGCGGCCGCTGGTGACGGGCGCGGTGACGCCGCGCGAAGCGATGACATTATTCTATGGACTGGTGATCGTGGCTGTGTTGCTCGTGCTGACGCTCAACCGTCTCACGCAGTGGCTGGCAATCGCGGCGCTTGGGCTTGCGATCACCTATCCGCTCGCCAAGCGCCGTACTTATCTGGCGCAATTCCATCTGGGCCTGGCCTTCGGCTGGTCGATTCCGATGGCTTTCGCCGCGCAAACCAACACGCTGCCGCCGCTGGCATGGCTGCTGCTCACCGCCAATATCCTCTGGTCAGTGATCTATGACACGATGTACGCGATGGCCGATCGCGAAGACGATTTGAAAATCGGCGTCCGTTCCACTGCCATACTTTTTGCGGAAAATGACCGGGTGATTATCGGTGTCATCCAAGCCATGTTGCTCCTCACCTTTATCTTCATTGGCCAGCGCGCTGAATTGGGCATGTATTACTATTTCGGACTTGGCGGCGCCACACTGCTGGGTATCTATCATCAATACCTGATCCGCGATCGCGAGCCGGACGACTGCCTGCGCGCCTTCCGCCACAACAACTGGCTGGGTTTGTGCGTGTTTCTGGGATTACTGCTGGCTTATCGCTGGGGTTGACGAGTTGGCATTCCGTTCTGCCACTGGTTTGGTTCTGGCCATGGTGTTGCTGGCGTCGCCGCGCGCGGCGGCGCCAGCTCAGGTCAATGAGGCGATACGCGCCATTGTCGCGAGCGGCGAGATCGCCACGCTACGCTGGAAGAATTTTTCCGATCGACGCAATGAATTGAAGCAATTCTATGACCCCGCGATGTATGCGCCCGCTTGGTTCAACGAGGGCCTCCCGGACAAGAAGGCTTACCAGGCGATGGATTTGCTTGCGGACGCCGAGACCGAGGGACTGGACCCGGCTGACTATGATGTGCCCTGGCTTCAATCCCGCCTTGCCGCCGCCGCCAAAACGCCGATGCCTGAAGCAGAACGAGCTGAAATTGATACGGCCCTGACGCTCGCATTGTTCCGCTATTTGACTGATCTGCATTCTGGAAAGATCAATCCACGCGACCTCGGCTGGGCGCTGGAGGTGACGCCAAAGCACAATTACAACGTTGCCCGGGTTTTGCGGGAGGCGATAGCCCGAGATGCGCTCGCCGCCATGGTCGCTGGCGTCGAACCCCGTTTGCCGCTGTATCGGCGGCTCAAGGCGACGCTGGTGGCCTATCGCCGGCTGGCACAGGATACTTCGCTGCAATCAGTGCCTGCGATCAAGACCAAGCTTGTGCCGGGACAGCCGTATGAAGGCGCGGCGGCACTGGCGCGACTGCTCACCGCGATCGGCGATCTGCCGGCCAATGTTCCCGCACCGGCCGATCGTTACGACGGCGCGTTGCCCGGGGCGGTAAAACGCTTCCAGGAAAGCCATGGCCTGCTTGCCGACGGCGTGCTCGGCAAGGCGACATTCGCCGAGATCAATGTACCGCTGGCACACCGTGTCCGGCAGATTGAACTCGCGATGGAGCGGCTGCGCTGGCTGCCGGATCTGCAGACAGGTCCGGTCATTGCCGTCAATGTGCCGTCATTCAAGTTGTGGGCGTTCAGCGATCCGCAGCGACCGGGGGAAGCCAACCTTGAAACCAATATCGTCGTGGGCCGCGCGGTATATACGCGCACGCCAATATTCATGCAGGACATGCGTTATGTCGAGTTCAGCCCCTACTGGAACGTTCCGCCGTCCATTCTGCGCAAGGAAATAATCCCAAAATTGAAACGTGATCCGGACTATCTGGCACGCGAGGATTTTGAATTTGTCGGCCGGGATGGGCAGACAAGCACCGAGGTGTCAGATGGCACCCTTGCGGGAGCGCTTGCCGGCGAACTGCGTCTGCGACAGCGGCCGGGGCCAAAGAACGCGCTCGGCGGCATCAAGTTCGTACTGCCGAATTCCATGAATATCTATCTGCACAGCACGCCTGCCCACAATCTGTTCGAGCGTCCGCGGCGCGACTTCAGCCACGGCTGCATCCGTGTCGCCGATGCGATTGGGCTGGCGCAGTTCGTCCTTTCGGATCAAACGGAATGGACCCGGACGAAAATCGAGGAAACGATGGCTGGCGGCCAGCATCAGACGGTGCAGCTCTCGCGGCCGATTCCGGTCATTATTTTCTACAGTACGGTGGTCATCGAACGCAATGGACAGGTGTTGTTTGCCCCCGACATCTACAACGACGATCCCAAACTGGAACAAGCACTGGCCACTGCCACACGCGCGCGGCGATAGCCGCAGTCAGGCCGGCAATCCGTCACCAGCGACGAACGCGCCCGGTGTCCAGATGGACGAAATCGGATTGGGAATAATAGCCCACGCCGCCCGCCGACATGGAGAGCGCCGCGTCCCGAAGCATCGTCAACGCGACGCCTGGAAGGCGGACATCAATGGCGCGACCGCTCATGTGCAGGCTCGCCTTGGCGACACCGTGGCCGTTTTCACGCAGCATTGCGTTGGTCGCCGGGCAGCGGTAGCCGCAAATCACTTCATATGTGCGGTTAGCGCCAAGTATCGCCGTCAGGTCCGTGAGCTGGTCAAGCAGCGCCAGGTCAATGGCATGAATCTCGCCGGTGCGAAAATCCCGCAACAGATGATTGATTGCCGTCAGTGCTTCCGGCACATAACTGCCATTTTCGGCATAGACGATCGAAAGTTTTTCGCCGGTATGCGTGTGCAGAAACGCCAGGCGGCGCGGCATCTCGCGCGCACGGGCCAGACTGGGCGTGAACAGGCCGGGCGCACACAGCGCTCCCGCCAGCCCCGCCAAAAAGCGGCGGCGGTCCGGGCGGTGAAAAGCGGTGGACGCTGGAAATGCTTTATCCGAAGAATCGTTCATTTTTCAATTTTACCAATACCATTACGAAGTGAATACCGATTAATTTGCCTGTATCAATTCGTCCGTGAGCTTCAGCATGGGTGATTGGAGGCGTTCGAGATGATGAAGTTCAATGCCGCCGATCTCCCAGTCCGACCACAGGACCTGCGTCACGAAGGCCTCCGGATTCTGCGGCAACGGCTGCTTGGCGCGCAATTTCAGAAACACCAGGAATGAATAATAAAAAAGGACGTTGTCGACATGCACTTCGAAATCCGCGAATCGCGCCTCCGGGAAGTGGATGGCTTCATCCGGGCTGATCAGGCGGTAGCCGGCCCGCCGGAGGCGTTCCTCGATCTGGCGCCGCACCTCCGCCTCGTCGAATCCGGCATTGCGCCAATCTTTCTCCACGCCGAGAAATTGCACGGCGAGCATCTGTGGAGGTGGACGAGTAGCGCGTTCCTCTCCAACGCACACCGTGGTTACAATCAGCGCGATCGCACTGAAAAATTCAAGCCAAGTTCGTCGTTTCATCATGTCGCCTCCGCTTACTCAACCCTGCCGAGCCGGCCGCTGCTGCTGCCCACATACCACAGGCTGCCCCGTTGATCGATAACCATCTTGCGGATGCCGGTGCCCTTGGGTACATGGATCGTGCGCGTCGCGTCGGTCCCCGGATCGAGAATATCGATGGTGTCGGCGTTGAATTCATTGGCGAACACCCTGCCGTTGGCATCGATGGTGACGGCATAGGGACCGCCGTCCGGACCGCCGGGCAACGGGTATTCACGAATTACCTTCATCGCCTTCGGATCGACGTGAATGATGCGGCCGTTGCCCCACAGCGTCACCCATAGCGTGCCGTCGGGGGCGGTGGCCATGCGTCGTGGATTGGTGCCCCTGCCCGTCGCCAAATCGCTGATGACGCCGATTCTGGGATCAAGCTTGCCCAACATGTCGCCGCTGATGCGGCAGAACCAGACGTTGCCCTCGTGATCGATCGAGATGCCATAGGGCGTGCCGGAGGTTTCATATTCGCTGATGGCGCCGGTCTTGCGATCGAGACGGCCAATGCGGTCGGCGCCCTGTTCGGTGAACCAGAGCACACCGTTGTCATCAAGTACGGCGGTATGCGGATCACCGCCGGAGGGTACGTGGTGGACCACCGTCTTGCCGCCATCGGGATGAAACTCGACGATGGTGCCATTGCCCTTGCCGGTGAGCCACGCCACGCCGTTGGGATCGATCAGCACGCTGTGTGGGTGCGTGCCCTCGGGCAAATCCCATTCTTTGAACACCTGTGTCTTCGGGTCGAAATGGCCGAGCTTGTCGCCGCCCATGGCGACGAAGTAGATGCTGCCGTCGGGCGCCGGTGTTGGATCGCGCGCGAACTGCGGGGTCGGCACCGGCCATTCCGACACTTTCCCCTCGATGACGCGTGCACCGGGCGTGATCCCGTAGTTGGAACCACCCGCATGCGCGGCAAATGACAGGGTACACACCCAGCAGAAGAGGCCGGCAAGAACGATGTCTCGCGAGCTGTAAAACAGGCGCGATTTTGCCTTCGTCCGACCTTGCTGACTGTACCCTGGCATATATTTTTGGTGCCCCGACCCGGAATCGAACCAGGAACGGCTGATTACAAATCAGCAGTTATGCCATTTAACTATCGGGGCAAATGGGTTGACCATGCCCGCGCGCATTCTATTGCGCCGCCCCCGTCCCGGCAATTTTGGCGCAATCCAGCGCCTTGGTCTGCGCCGCGCCTGGCAGGGCCTCCTGCAAGGCGGACGGTGAAACCTGCGCGGCATTCACCGCCACGTCCAGCCAGTAGCGCGGCGGCGCTTCATGGCGCGCTTCAACGTGCGCCTCGTATCCCAGCGCCTTCATTTCCTTGATGCGCTCGGTCACCGAGGTTTTTTCCTTGAACAAGCCGAGTGAGATTGTGTTTTTATTCTCGCCCTGCTTGACCACGAACATGTCTTCAACGTCCCTGGCCTTGAGCGCCGCCACTTCCCTTTCAGCCGCCGCGCTGGTGGGATACGGTCCCAGATAGACCCACTGACGGTCCGGTTCGGGAACTTCATCGCGTTCATGCACGCTCTGCAAACGTGACTCCAATGATTGCCTGACTTGGGCCCGCTGCGCCTCATCCACAAACGGCCCCAAGGTGTAACAAGCAGGCGCAGCGGGGGGTGCTTCTGGCGGTGTCGCAACAGGCGCCGGCGCTGCAGACTCCGGCGGCGGCGTCGACGACGCTGTTGCAGCGGGGACGTTGATCTCCGCCGTAGTTGCGTCAGTTTCGCCGGTTTTTTCGGTGGCAAGCGGCGGCGCAGCCGGAAGTTCTGCCGCAGGCGCGATTGCCGTCGCCGCCTGGCCTTCCGCCGGACTCAACATCTTGCCAGGCAGTTCGCGTTTGGGCAGCGGTGAAGATAATTCCGACAACAAACGCAAGGTGGGTACTCCGGCAGGGATTGCGGGCAGGGATTCCCCCGGACTTTCCTGCGATGGATAAAGATTCTGATTGAACAGCCAGCCGAACAGCGCGATGTTGGCCAGCAGCAACAACAAACAGAACGTTCTGGAGTTCATCTCATATCTGGCCGCCGGCGATCCAGAGCAGACCCCTCAAAATCAAATATGGATCATGCGTCACCGGCATGGTCAGATGCGGCAATAGCAGATGCGCCTCGCCCCCCGTCAGCCAGCAACGCAATGCGCCGCCCAGCCGGTCCTGGCAGCGCCGCCATACGGTCTCGATGCCGCCCAGCACCGCATAGCGCGTGCCCGCCGCGATGGCTTCATCCGTCCTGTGCGTCCAGATTTCGCCTGTCTCCACCGCCGTCACCGTCAGCGCATGGGTGTTTTGCGCCAGCGCGCGCCGCATCAATCCCAGCCCCGGCAGGATCGTGCCGCCGGCCCAACTGCCGTCGGCGTTCAACACGCTCATGGTCAGCGCCGTGCCGCAGTCGATCACGCACAGCGGATCCCGGGTTTGACGCCGCGCTGCCGCCAATGCGACAAAACGATCGACGCCGAGCTCCGGATAAATGTTTTTGATGCCGTGGGCGTTCGCCTGTATGCGCACAAACTGCAGGGCCGCGCCCTTATGCCGCGTCGCGGCCCAGTTGTGCAGCGACTCTTCCACCGCCGGGCCGGCGACGTTAGAAACAAAAATTTTTCCCGGCGTCGGTACCGACCCGCTCACCTGTTCCAAAACCTCGATTAGCGTCGGTGGTGTCCACGAACGGGCGTTGTCCGGCGAGGGTTCGCTGCCGCTCCACGCCCATTTCACTCGGCTGTTGCCGATGTCCAGCGCCAGAATCATGCCGGCATCTGCACACTGACCTCGCCGGAATAAAAACGGCGTGGTCGGCCGAGGACATCCACCACCAATGCCCCGTCTTCCGCCACCTCCAGCGCCCGGCCGTGGATCGTTCCCTCCACTCCCCGCAGGGCGATGTTACGCCCCAGCAGCATGTCCGCCTGCCGCCATGCCTCGTGATACGCCGCGAAGCCCGTGCTGGAATAATCCTCGAGCATCGCCAGCCACGTCGACAGGATACGGGCGGCCAGTGCGTTGCGCGAGGGCAATGCGCCATTGAGCGCCGCGTGCAGATCGGTGCAGGGCTGTTTGATGCGCGCCGCCGCGTCGTCCGGCAGCGCAACGTTCACGCCCGCGCCGAGCACCACCGTGCAGGCGCCCGCCATCTCGCCGCGCATTTCGATCAAGATGCCGGCCAGCTTGCGTTTTTCATGCATGAGATCGTTGGGCCATTTCAGTTGCAGGCCACTCACACCGATCTGCGCCAACGCCTGCCGCAATGTCACGCCGGCCGCCAGGCTGAGCCCCGCCAGCGCATGGGCGGGCCGCCCGAAACGCCAGCCCAGCGACAGACACAGACCGGCACCCAGCGGCGCAATCCAGTCGCGACCCTGTCGCCCGCGCCCCGCCGTCTGGTATTCCGCCAGCGCCGCATGGCCATGCACGCGGCCGCGCGCGGCCTGCTCCAGCAGGCGTTGATTGGTGGAATCGGTGATGAAATGCACATCCAGCCGCCGCAACAGCGGGCGCAATCCGGGTTCGATCGCGCGGCGGATGCGGCGGGGATCAAGCAACTCCACTGCCGAGTGCAGGCGGTAACCGCGGCCGGGCACCGCCTTGATGGCGCCGGTCAGTGCCGAGAGCGCCCGCACCTGCTGCCACACCGCCGTGCGCGTGATTTGCAGGCGCTGCGCCAGCCGCTCGCCGGAATGCCATTGTCCGTCGGCCAGCAACTGTACCAGGAGGGGGCGACGATCTACGCGCGACACATCATCGCCCCGGGAGCGCAAAAAAACCGTGGATCACTTCATCGAGGGCGGCGCGGTGGCAGGGTGGCGTCGTCGGCGGTAAACATGGTCGTCGAATCTGATTCACGCTCTTCCTTTTTGGCGGGTTTGGGCGTGGCGGGTTTGGGTGCGACGGGGGGCACCTGTGAAGGCATCAGGGTGCGATCCATATCATCCTCCGCCGGCGCGCCACCGGACTTGGATGCGGTGCTGGGCACCTGGGAAGGCATCAGGGTGCGATCCATGTCATCCTCCGCGGCCGCTGGAGCGGCGGGGCTTGCCTCCTGTTTCAACGCCGTGTCGTCCATGAAATCATCCAGCGACAATTCCTCTTCGCCGGGCGCGGGCGTTGCCGCACTGGGCGCTTCTTCAATCATCGCAGTATTGAGAAAGGTGGCAAGGGACGCCTCTTCCGCCGGCACGGCGGCCGCTGGCGGGGTGCGCATCACGGTATCCGCTTCATGGATATCCTGCTTCGGCGCGGTGGCCTCCCCCCCGCCCTTGCGCGCACGCATCACGGTATCCGCTTCATGAACATCCTCCGCGGGCGCGGCCGGCGTCCCGAACGCAGCACCGGTGACATCGAAGGTTTCATCCTCGCCGGCCGCGCCTGCTTCAGGCGCGGGAGGCGGGGCAACAGGCGGCGGTGCGGTGAAGGCGGTGGTGGCGCCGGTTAGTCCGGCCCGATCCGGCGGCGCCGCCGAAAACACCGTTTTGCCGGCATCGGCCACCTCCGGCATCACGAATTCAAAATCGTATTTGTGCAGACGGATGCGATCGCCGTGCTTCAGCCGCTGTTCTCCTGTCACGCGCTGGTCGTTGACGTAGGTGCCGTTCATGCTGCCCTGATCCACCACCCAATAGGAGAAATCCTTGTACTCGATGAGGGCGTGACGGCGACCGATGGTGGTCTGATTGACGACGATGTAATTGAGGTGGTCGGTGTCAGAGCCTGCCACGCGCCCCAGCATAACCGGCTTCAGCCCCAGGGCATGCTGTTCGGCGTTGGTGTTGCCTTGCAAATCACGCAGGAAGGCCTGCGGCGCATATTCCACCGGCGTGGCCGCCTGACCGCCGCGCCTGCGCATCTTGATGACCAGGAAGATCACCACCAGAGAGAGCACACCAATCGCCGCGGCGATTGCCAGCAACAGTCCCTGCGTACCCTGACTGACCTCCGTCTCCTCCGCGGGCTTGACGATGATCGCCTGGCCCTCCGGCATTTTCTCCAATTGCTCCTTAGGGATGCCGGTGGCCTTCTCCATTTCCTTCAAACCCTGCTGCTCGGCGGCCGGTGCGGTGGGTGCGGGTGCGGGCGCAGGGACCTCGGCAGCGGGCGCGGGCGGCGGAGGCGCAGGCGGTGCGGCTTCCACCGGTTTGGGCTGATCGAGCTTGGCGATCTCCCCCGCGATGCGACCGAAGGCGTCCTTCAAATCCTCAGCTTTCAGAGAACGGTAATATTCGCCGCTGGTCTTGGTGGCGAGCGACTGTATCAATTGATAATCGGCCTGCTCGGTGAACGCCACGGCGTATATCTTGATGCCCAGACGGGCCGCCTCCTGCGCCAGTTCCTCGCGCAGCCAGCGTGACTTCTCGGCATCCTGCGACGGATGGCCGGTTTCCACAATGCCATCGGTAAAGAAGATGATGATTTTCTGCGCACCTTCGCGGCCGTTGACTTTGAGATCGTAGATGGTCTGTTCGACGGCATCCGGGCTGTTGGTCCACTGGCCCCTGTAGTTGATGGCCTTGAGTGCCTCCTGAAGCTTGGTTTTGGCGTCCGCCTCCAGCGGCGTGAGCGGCATGGCCTTGTTGACCTTGGTATCGAAAATGACCAGGGCCACGCGTGTATCGCCCTGCATGCCATTGACCAGATCAGCGACCGCCTGGGTGGCGAGATGCGTGGGATCGTTCTTGCGCATGCTGCCGGAATTGTCGAAGACAATGACGATATCCTTGGCCGTTCCCTTCGGTGCTTCCGGGGCTGCTGCTGTCGTTTTCTCTTCTTGAGCCGAGGTGGCCGGCTCCTTGTCAACCGGAGCCGCCGCTGGCGTTTCGGCGGGAGTTGTCGCGTCTTGTGCGCTTGCCCCGGCGGGAGCCTGCTCTCCCTGCGCCGCAGCCGGCGCCTTGTCGCCCTGCGTCTCCCCCTCGGCGAGGGATGGGGAGGCTGCGACCAGGCCCAGCAATAACATGGCAACCTTCAGATATCGCCGCATAAATGGCTCATCCTGATTCGTCTAATTTTGTATTATCGTCGATTGCCACCGCCCCCGCCAATGCCGGCTGCATCACGGCGCCTCGCCGCGGGCGACCGGCCGCGCCGGATCCGCGCACCACTCGCTCCACGAACCGGCGTACAAGCGCGGCTCCTGAAAGCCGGCGTGTACTGTCGCCAGTATGTTGTGGCAGGCGGTCACTCCCGATCCACAATAAAACGTCACCTCGGCGGCGGGAACGGCGCCAAATACTCCGCTCAGTGCGGGGCGCAGGGCAGCCGGCGTCAGGAACCTGCCGTCCGCCGTCAGGTTGCGCTTGCAGAAATAATTAACCGCTCCGGGTATATGACCGGCCACCGGATCGATGGGTTCCGATTCACCCCGATAACGCGCGGGGTCGCGCGAGTCCACCAGCCGCCGCTGTTCCAAGACTTGTTTTGTCTCAACCACGCGCTCGAAATGCGGCCGACCTTCGAATTTCGTCGGCGGGTTGCGTTGTTCGCCGCTGGCCGTGTCGCCACCGCTTGCGATCCAAGCCGGCCAGCCGCCGTCCAGCACCGCCACAGCCTCGTGTCCCATATAACGCAGCTGCCACCACAGTCGTGCCGCAACCATGCCGCCACTGGCATCGTAGGCCACGACCTGCCGGCCCACCGTGACGCCGAATTTTCCAAAAATTTTCTCGAGCCGCTTGGGCGACGGCAGGGGATGCCGTCCGCTGCCGGGGTATTGGGGGCCGCTCAAATCTTCATCGAGATGCGCATACACCGCGCCTTTGATGTGCGCTTCGAGGTAGGCGCGACGACCGGCTTCCAGATCGGCCAGATCAAAACGACAGTCGATCACGATCACGCCATCGTTTTCCAGCAGTGGCCGCAACTCCTGCGTTTGAATTAAAGTGCGATAAGGACTCATGCTCCGCTCCCTGCATTCATGGTAACGCAACGCGCCATCACCTTCATGCACAGCGACCTCGTGAAATCGCTCAACACGGCCCTGCTGACGCTCGGCCTGAGCGGCTGCGCCAACCTCGGCTATTACGCCCAGTCGCTGCACGGCCAGTGGGAGGTATCGGTGCATAGCCGGCCCATTGCGCAAATTCTGCAAGATGCATGCACGGACGAGGCAACCAAAGAGAAGCTCAGGCAGGTGCTGGTGCTCCGTAAGTTCGCCGTCACCGCACTGGCGCTGCCGGACAACGACAGTTACCGCGCTTATGCCGATCTGGACCGGCCCTACGTGGTCTGGAACGTTTTCGCCACGCCGGAATTGTCACTACAACCCGTGCGTTCGTGTTTTCTTGTGGTCGGTTGTCTGAGCTATCGCGGCTATTTCCAGGAAGCGGATGCTCGCGCCTACGCCGATGAGTTGCGCCGCGCTGGCGACGATGTCCATGTCGGCGGCGTGGTGGCCTACTCGACCCTGGGCTGGTTTGATGACCCCGTGCTCAACACCATGCTCAAGTGGGACGATGCCCACATGGCGAAATTTCTGTTTCACGAGCTCGCCCACCAGAAGCTCTATGTCAGGGATGACAGCGCCTTCAACGAGGCCTTCGCCACCGCCGTGGCGGAGGAAGGCTGGCGGCGCTGGCAGGACGCCCATCACATGGCAGCCAACGGCAATGCTGAACTGGCTTACGAAACCGGGGTGATCCATCTGGTACTGGCAACCAAGGGCGAACTGGAAACGCTGTATGACTCGGCGCTGACGGTGGAGGAAAAACGCCGCGCCAAAAAAGAAATTTTCAACGCGTTGCGCGCCGATTACGACGTCCTGCGCCAGCGCTGGGAGGGCCGCTACGATGCCTATGATCACTGGATGCACGGTGATCTCAACAATGCCAAAATCATGGCGGTGGCGACCTATCACGATCTGATCCCGGCCTTCACGACGCTGCTGGCGGTGGCCCGCGGTGATCTGCCCCGCTTTTATGCCCTGGCAGCGACTGTCGGACGGCTGCCACCCAAGGAACGCTCGGCCTGTCTGGAGGCGCTGCGTCAATCTGGAACAGGTATAAGCCATTGTAAAATGGCCAATTAGTTCAGATGGCGGGTTCGAGGGCTGTGATCAGGCGCACGCTTTGACAGCGAATGTAGAACGGATTTCACATTTTGTGTAGGTTTCAAGACAAAGTTCGAAATGCTCGTTTATAATGAATTTTAAAAGCCAGTACTTACCTCATGTTAAACAAACTGTTTTCCAAGCCGATCTCACTGCTCATCGGTGGGCAGAACGTCAATTTCTCCAACGTGGCCGAGTTCGAGTTCAGTCTCGCAGGGCGCACGGAGGTGCCGTCACGCCGGATTTCCGATCTGATGCAGATGTCACCGGAGGAACTCAAGAAGGAAGCGCGCAATATTAAAAATATCGAGCGGCAGTTCGTCGATATTTTATCGAAGGCGATGGAATCGCCGGGCAGCATCAGCCAGATGCTCGGCACCATCGACGTCAAGGTATTCTCCCAGGATCACAACTGGCGCGACATCATGACTTCGCTGCGCACCAAGAATGGCGACTACAATGAAATGCGCCGCATCGCCCTGGTGAAATACATGCAATATCTGAACGCCCGCCAGGAACTCATCAAACACACCTATTCCATGAAGCGGCAGGTCGCCGGCAAACCAGCGTCACTGGATGAGGAGGACAAGGCGGAGAATCTCAAACCCCCGGCTATGCGTGAAACAGTGATCCTCGATTCGGTGGTGCTGGAGCAGCCGCCGAGACAGGAGCAGTCGTTCGTGCGCATGCCCAAGGGCGAGCCTGTTCTTGTACCGATCAGACATGGCGAAGTCATAAATCTGCTGCTTTCGAAGCATCCCTTCAAACTGCGCGCCAATAACAACCTGGTACTCGTCGATGCCGTCGGCAGCGAACATCAGTTGCAAAGCGGCAAGAACATCATCGGCCGGGATAATGTGTGCAACGTCGTGACGCCGCCGGCGCTGCGCGACATTTCACGTATGCACCTCATCATCGAACAATTGAGTGGCGACAGCCTGCGACTGACGGATTTGTCGGCCCATGGCACCTTCCTGCCCCCGCGCTATCTGGACATTGCCACCGACTGACGCAGCCGTTCAATTAGTTCTATCTTTACATCCTTTCGATCTATCGCCCAGCGGCGTAACTCGCTTACAATGCGCGATCCATGCGGATGGTGATTCTATAATTATTCGCGCTGGATTAATGGATATTCCGCATTACTTAGAGGATGCACATGGGTATTACACGCAATGACGTCGCCAGCCTGGCGAACGAATATCGCGGCAAATCGCCGCAGGACATCATCAAACTGGCGTTGTCAAATTTTGGCAACATCGCCATTTCCTTCAGCGGTGCCGAGGACATCGTGCTGGTGGACATGGCCAGCAAAATCAAGAAAGACTTCCGAGTGTTCTCCCTGGACACCGGGCGCCTGCATGCTGAAACCTACAAACTGCTGGAGCAGGTCCGCGAGAAATACGGCGCGGCGCTGGAAGTCATGTTCCCCGACGCCACCGCCGTTGAAAAACTCGTGCGCGAAAAGGGCCTGTATAGCTTCTACAGGGACGGTCATAAGGAGTGTTGCGGCGTCCGCAAAGTGGCGCCGCTCAGACGCAAGCTTTCCACGCTTGACGCCTGGATCACCGGCCAGCGCAAGGATCAGAGCCCCGGTACCCGGCTGGCAATTGAAGTAATCGAGGATGATCGCGCCTTCGGCACCGCCGATCGGCCGCTGATCAAATTCAACCCGCTGGCCAACTGGTCCTCCGCGCAAGTCTGGCGTTACATCCGTGACAACGGCGTACCCTACAACGCGCTGCATGAGAAGGGTTTCATCAGCATTGGCTGCGAACCCTGCACACGGCCCGTGTTGCCCAACCAGCATGAGCGTGAAGGCCGCTGGTGGTGGGAGGAGGAGACCATGAAGGAATGCGGGCTGCATGCCGGCAATCTCTCCTCCGCCAAAGGCTGACCACTATCGCCCTCTTTTGCTGGCAAAAATACGGATGGTGGACATAAGCGTCATGCACATCACGTTCGTCAAGAAGATTAAGGCCGACGGCACCCCCTGCCGCAAATGCGCGGAAGTCGAACAGCGGCTGATCGAATCCGGCCAGATGACGCGGATCAATGAAATCGTCATCGCTGACGAACGTGACGCCGGCAGCCCGGGCATGCTGTTGGCGGCAAAACATAACGTCACCCAGGCACCCTTTTTCATCGTCAGATCGGAAGATGGAGCCGAGCGCGTATACACGGTTTATTTCAAGTTCGCGAAGGAAATTCTGAACAAGACGTTCTCCGAGCACGATGAGAACCGGGAACTGCTCGACCAAAACCCCGATTTGGCTTCCTACGTCTAGATCCTCGCCGCCCAACAGGGGAAGAGTTGTCCCTCCTCAATGGCGGGGTAATTTTACCTTCTCGAACAGGCGGTCCTGCTCGATACGGGTTTTTAGGCGTGCGGCTTCGTCCACGCGCGCGCGCGTCAGGTGCGGCGCGAACAATTCAATGAAGTCGTACATGTAATCGCGCAGAACAGCGCCGCGTTTGAAGCCGATCCGTGTCACGCTCGGCTCGAACAGGTGCCCGGCGTCCAGCGCGGTCAAATCCTGATCGACTTTTTTGTTGTAGGCCATGTTGGCGATGATGCCCACACCCAGACCCAACCGCACGTAGGTTTTAATCACGTCTGCATCGGTGGCGGTGAAGACCACCTGCGGTTTCAGTCCCTTGGCGGCAAAGGCCTGATCGAGTTGCGAGCGTCCGGTGAAGCCGAATACGTAAGTCACAATCGGATACGCGGCGATGGCCTTCAGTGTCAGGGGTTTCACCTTCTCCAACGCGTGCCCTTTCGGCACGACGATGCAGCGATTCCAGCGGTAGCACGGCAGCATCACCAGATCATCAAACAATTCCAGGGCTTCGGTGGCAATGGCGAAATCCACGGCGCGGCTGGCTGCCAGTTCGGAAATCTGCATGGGCGTGCCCTGGTGCATGTGCAAGCTGACGTTGGGATATTTTTTGCGGAATGCCTGGATGACGGGCGGCAGCGCGTAGCGCGCCTGGGTATGCGTGGTGGCGATCGACAGGCTGCCGCGGTCGTGGCCGGTGTGCTCATCGGCAAGCCGCTGGATGTTTTCAACTTCGCTCAAGATGCGCTCGGCGGCCTTGATGATGTCACGTCCGGCGGGCGTGATTTCAGTCAGGTGTTTGCCGCTGCGCGTGAAGATGTGGAGGCCGAGTTCGCCTTCCAACTGGCGAATTTGCTTGCTGACACCAGGCTGGGAGGTGTAAAGGCTCTCCGCGGCGGCCGAGACATTGAGATCGCGACGGGCGACTTCGCAGAGATAGCGCAGTTGTTGCAATTTCATAGATGTTTATATGGTAATAAACATATAATTTATTATTCTTTTAAATTATACATCAGCATCACTATAGTGAGCAGTCTCCATAGAGAAGCACAACCATGGACTTAGGATACAGCGCGGCCGGCTTTGTAGTCGGGTTTATCGTCGGCATGACGGGTGTCGGCGGCGGATCGCTGATGACACCCATCCTGGTGCTGTTGTTCGGCATCAAACCGGCACTGGCCGTCGGCACCGATCTGCTATATGCCTCCATCACCAAGGCCAGCGGCATCATTGTGCACAACAAAAATGGCACCATATTATGGCCCGTCGTTGGCCTGCTGGCGCTGGGCAGCGTACCGACCTCGATTGCCACCGTGTTCGCGCTGAAACAGCTGAGTGAGCACGGCATCGATCCAAGCGGCCTCATCACCAGCGCGCTGGGTGTGGCCCTGATCCTGACCTCGTTTGCCATCCTCAGCCGCAACACCATCATCCGCCTGACCGCCGGTCCATGGTTTGAACCGATGCGGGCGCTGCACGAGCGCCATCAAACCGCCATGACGGTAGGCTGCGGGTTCATCCTCGGGGTGCTGGTGACGTTGTCGTCCGTGGGCGCAGGCGCGCTGGGCGTGGTGTTGCTGTTTTTTCTCTACCCGCGCCTGCCGGCGAAGCAAATCATCGGCACCGACCTCGCGCATGCCGTGCCGCTCACCGCCGTTGCTGGCCTGGGACACGCGCATCTCGGCACCGTGGACTACATACTGCTGGCGAATCTATTGATCGGGTCGCTGCCAGGCATATACCTGGGCAGCAATCTGGGCGTAAAGCTTCCGGACTACGTCACCCGCCCGGCACTCGCAACCATGCTGCTTTTCATTGGCGTAAAGTTTGCCGCACCGATCTTCTGATTGCGCCCGCCCGGCCAGAACGGCCGTTCCCGGCCGGTGTTGGGCTTTTGCTCCCCAGGCTTCCTAACAGTGCAGACGGCGGTAGGTTTCTATCATTCCCGCCATTTGGTCTTTCAGAAACAGCTTTTGCTTCTTCAGGGTTTCCAAATGCAGGTCGTCCATGTTGCCGTTACCGGAGGTGACCTGGGTGACTTGACGTTTGAGTTCCGCGTGTTTGTTGTAGAGCCTTCTGAAATTGAGATCTTTGACTAACAGGGTATCCACGATTTTCCGATCGAATTCAAACATCGACTGCCCCCTTTCCGTTAAGAAGTCAGGTTGATCAGTTTACCCGGGCATGGATGCCGCGAGCGGTAGGAATGCGGCAATACCCGGCAATGAAGAATCCCTTTTTTTAACCCTAGACCACAATAAAGATTTGCTCAAGCCAAAAATTGAATTTAATTGAAAAGTCTGAAAATACATTGGCATAATGGGGAAAAGCTGCATGATATTTTTAATCCGCCATTAACGTCCTGCCCGCCCAAGATTTTTCGCCGGCAAAAAGAAAAAACTCCGGCAGCTCTCGCTGCCGGAGTTTTATTGTTAAGCGCCTGGCGGTGTCCTACTTTCGCATGGGTTAAACCACACTATCATCGGCGCTGAGCGTCTTCACTTCCGAGTTCGGGATGGGATCGGGTGGTTCCCGCTCGCTATCTCCACCAGGCAAACCGGTTGGGTGCGCGGCCATGCTCCGCCGCAGCACTGTAAAAAAATGGGAAGTTGCGTAAAGGGGTATATTGTTTCGCGCAACCATCATCGCCCCAAACTGCTTGGGGTTATATGGTCAAGTCTCACGGTCAATTAGTACTGGTTAGCTCCGTCCGTTGCCGGACTTCCACACCCAGCCTATCAACGCCGTCGTCTTCGGCGGACCTTCAGGGGGCTTAAAGCCCCGGGGAGACCTCATCTCGAGGGGGGGTTCACGCTTAGATGCTTTCAGCGTTTATCCCGTCCGTACATAGCTACCCGGCTGTGCCACTGGCGTGACAACCGGAACACCAGAGGTACGTCCACTTCGGTCCTCTCGTACTAGAAGCAGCTCCTCTCAAGTCTCCAGCGCCCACGGTAGATAGGGACCGAACTGTCTCACGACGTTCTGAACCCAGCTCGCGTACCACTTTAATTGGCGAACAGCCAAACCCTTGGGACCGGCTTCAGCCCCAGGATGTGATGAGCCGACATCGAGGTGCCAAACACCGCCGTCGATATGAACTCTTGGGCGGTATCAGCCTGTTATCCCCGGAGTACCTTTTATCCGTTGAGCGATGGCCCTTCCATACAGAACCACCGGATCACT